>NZ_CP075189.1:600000-865000 GCF_020510565.1 Ferribacterium limneticum | reverse complement strand
AGTATTTAGCCTTGGAGGATGGTCCCCCCATGTTCAGACAAGGTTTCACGTGCCCCGCCCTACTTTTCGCTAACTTAGTACCACGGATTGGTTTTCATGTACGGGGCTATCACCCACTACGGCCGGACTTTCCATTCCGTTCCATTAACCATTCCGCTATCACTAGCAGGCTGCTCCCCGTTCGCTCGCCACTACTTGGGGAATCTCGGTTGATTTATTTTCCTCCGGCTACTTAGATGTTTCAGTTCACCGGGTTCGCCTCCCTTACCTATGTATTCAGTAAGGGATACTCCTTGCGGAGTGGGTTTCCCCATTCGGATATCTACGGATCAAAGCTTCATTGCCAGCTCCCCGTAGCTTTTCGCAGGCTTGCACGTCCTTCATCGCCTGTGATCGCCAAGGCATCCACCACATGCACTTATTCGCTTGATCCTATAACCTTGTACTCTCGTTAGAGAGCGGCTACAGGCAACTCATATTTGTGCTGTCTTGTCTTTGCCAAATAAGCCCGGCTAAAGGACAAGAACAGATGCAATCACAACGTGTTGCCAACGCCTCATCAGCGCCGCAACACAACCTTCTTCCATTTTGTTAAAGAACGTAGCAATTGATTGCTCAAAAGCCAAAGATAAACATCCATGCTTATCTTTGGGTTTTGGTGGAGGATAACGGGATCGAACCGTTGACCCCCTGCTTGCAAAGCAGGTGCTCTCCCAGCTGAGCTAATCCCCCTTGATTTGACGTTGGTGGGTCTGGTTGGAATCGAACCAACGACCCCCGCCTTATCAAGACGGTGCTCTAACCGACTGAGCTACAGACCCTCGTCTGTTTGCTACTCATGAACAACCGATAGGTTGTGGGTGCCAGAGATGCTTCTCTAGAAAGGAGGTGATCCAGCCGCAGGTTCCCCTACGGCTACCTTGTTACGACTTCACCCCAGTCACGAACCCCGCCGTGGTAAGCGCCCTCCTTGCGGTTAGGCTACCTACTTCTGGCGGAACCCGCTCCCATGGTGTGACGGGCGGTGTGTACAAGACCCGGGAACGTATTCACCGTGACATGCTGATCCACGATTACTAGCGATTCCGACTTCACGCAGGCGAGTTGCAGCCTACGATCCGGACTACGATCGGCTTTCTGGGATTAGCTCCCCCTCGCGGGTTGGCAACCCTTTGTACCGACCATTGTATGACGTGTGAAGCCCTACCCATAAGGGCCATGAGGACTTGACGTCATCCCCACCTTCCTCCGGTTTGTCACCGGCAGTCTCGTTAAAGTGCCCAACTGAATGATGGCAATTAACGACAAGGGTTGCGCTCGTTGCGGGACTTAACCCAACATCTCACGACACGAGCTGACGACAGCCATGCAGCACCTGTGTTCCGGCTCTCTTTCGAGCACACCCAAATCTCTAAGGGCTTCCGGACATGTCAAGGGTAGGTAAGGTTTTTCGCGTTGCATCGAATTAATCCACATCATCCACCGCTTGTGCGGGTCCCCGTCAATTCCTTTGAGTTTTAACCTTGCGGCCGTACTCCCCAGGCGGTCAACTTCACGCGTTAGCTCCGGTACTAAATGGTTTTACCCACCCAACACCTAGTTGACATCGTTTAGGGCGTGGACTACCAGGGTATCTAATCCTGTTTGCTACCCACGCTTTCGTGCATGAGCGTCAGTATTGGCCCAGGGGGCTGCCTTCGCCATCGGTGTTCCTCCACATCTCTACGCATTTCACTGCTACACGTGGAATTCCACCCCCCTCTGCCATACTCTAGCCTGCCAGTCATAAACGCAGTTCCCAGGTTGAGCCCGGGGATTTCACGCCTATCTTAACAAACCGCCTGCGCACGCTTTACGCCCAGTAATTCCGATTAACGCTCGCACCCTACGTATTACCGCGGCTGCTGGCACGTAGTTAGCCGGTGCTTCTTATTCCGGTACCGTCATCCACACAGGGTATTAACCCATGCGTTTTCTTCCCGGCTGAAAGAGCTTTACAACCCGAAGGCCTTCTTCACTCACGCGGCATGGCTGGATCAGGGTTGCCCCCATTGTCCAAAATTCCCCACTGCTGCCTCCCGTAGGAGTCTGGACCGTGTCTCAGTTCCAGTGTGGCGGATCATCCTCTCAGACCCGCTACAGATCGTCGCCTTGGTGAGCCTTTACCTCACCAACTAGCTAATCTGATATCGGCCGCTCAATCAGCGCAAGGTCTTGCGATCCCCTGCTTTCCTGCTCACAGAATATGCGGTATTAGCGTAACTTTCGCTACGTTATCCCCCACTGAAAGGTACGTTCCGATACATTACTCACCCGTTCGCCACTCGCCACCAGGATTGCTCCCGTGCTGCCGTTCGACTTGCATGTGTAAGGCATGCCGCCAGCGTTCAATCTGAGCCAGGATCAAACTCTTCAGTTCAATCCAACAAAAAAACAACTCACAATTCACTGACGGTAGATTGTTACATCTACCTCGATGGATCTCTCCATCCGTGTGATTGCCTTTAATACTTTTTGCGACTTGCGTCGCTTCGCATCAAGGCACCCACACCTATCGGTTGTCCAAATTGTTAAAGAGCTTCTTACTTCACCGCGCCGTCGCTTTCGCTTCGTCTGCAGCGGAGAGGCAAGATTATGAAGAACTTCTCACCTCCCGTCAAGCTTTTCAGAAACAATCCTGAAATTTTTTCTTTCGGCCCAGCAAGCAAGAAATTCTTAAAAACTCACTTGCTTGGTTGCGGGAGCAGGACTTGAACCTGCGACCTTCGGGTTATGAGCCCGACGAGCTGCCAACTGCTCCATCCCGCGTCCGTCAGAAGAGGGCGCATTATCCAGAGGATGTAGCAGTGCGTCAAGAACAATTGAAAAAAAGGGGACTATTTCTTTTCGACCCACTCAACCAGCGAGGACCACTGATCAACATCCCTTCGATGCTTCGCCCGTGGAGGATCAAATACTGTTGCCCCGGCCGCCGCCACGTTTACGTAGTTCTGTGTATTTCTCAAGTAGGCAACGATAGGAATATCGAAGTGCTTCAGGAACTCTTCAAGCATCCCAGCTGCCCGGGTACGCGGATCAACCCGCATCGCCACGATTCCAACCTTTACCCGCTGGCCACGCATTTCACTACGGATTGAATTCAGGAAATCTTCCGTAGCGGCCATATCAAAAACTGAAGGTACTAACGGCACAATCACCTTGTCGACCGTCCTTAGATAGTCAGACAACTTGTACCCCTGCAAACCGGCCGGTGCATCAACCACGACCCAGTCTGCCTCCTTGGGCAAATTCAGGGAAATCTGGTTCCCGGCAAAGTAACCTGTAATTGCCGGCAATACTGGATCTCGAAACGCCATCCAACGCAGCGAGGACTGTTGGCGATCCAGGTCGCACAAGGTCGTCTTCTTACCTTTATTAGCAAAGTAGCCCGACAGATTCGTCGCCAGCGTTGTCTTGCCAGCCCCACCCTTCGGATTTGCAACCAGCACTGCCCGCATATGACCTCCCCTTATATATTTGCTGGGTCATTATATTCGCCACCTCAAAGGGCTCATAGATGCATAAAATGGATACTTTCCTTCGATCAAAATCACCATGGCCACAAAAGTAGCAAGCGACCGTCAGGGAATTCAGTCCATTGAAGTTGGATTTCGACTTTTGAATGTGCTGGCAGCAACCAATCGCCCAATGATGTTGCGCGACATCGCGAAAGGGGCCGGGATGCCTGCCGCCAAAGCGCATCGATACATGGTCAGTTTTCTGCGCATTGGCATCGTGGAGCAAGATAACAGCAGCGGCCGGTACGATCTGGGAGCATACGCACTGGAACTGGGACTTTCAGGACTCGGGCGTCTGGACCCTGTCCGCTTGGCTGGGCCAATCCTTGAAACCCTCTGCGAAGAAATTCAGGAAACCGTTGCTCTCGCCGTATGGGGAAACCACGGGGCAACCATTGTTCGAATCGTCGATGCCGGCGGCCCAATAACGATCACCCTTCGCGCCGGAACCATTTTGCCGCTGTGCAACTCGGCAACAGGAAGAGCCTTCGCTGCCTTCTACCGTTCGCCATTTCTAAAGAAAATGCTGGACGAGGAGTTAAAGGAAATCTCTGACACAAGCAAAACGGCAATTACGACCGTTCGCCGGCAGTTGGAGAAAAACCTGACTGAAATTCGCTCACACGGAATTAGTCGCGCATCAGGCAGCCTGACGCCAGGCATCAACGGCTTCAGCGCCCCGGTCTACGATCACACCGGCAGTATGGTTGCAGCGATTACTTCTCTCGGTTCAATCGGTGAATTTAACGTGGAATGGGACAGTCCCGTAGCCAAGGCTATGCTCGAAGCCTCAAAACAGCTATCGCACCGCCTTGGCCATGGCAGCATGACGGAATGACCACCTCCGGCCCCCGAGGCCAAGTGGGCCAGCAACGCAGGACTTAGCGGCAGGTCGCTCCCACGGTCAACCGGAAAAAACGGCCAAAATTGAAATTCCCGGTCGATGCGCGATCCAACTCAACCGCTGACCACGGATGCGCCCAAGCCCTAGACAAGAATGTAGCGATGGCAGCGGGATTCACTGGCCAGCGCATTCAAAGCTTCCCGAACCTGAAGCTGGACCAGGCTGACCACCCAATGGCGCCGGTCGGCACAGCGCATGACCGGCAACTCGGTCCTGCCCCCCCTTTGGTCGGCCACAGCAACATGGCTCGACTCAATGCGCAGATGATTTTCCGGGGCATCCAACCAAGCCACCAATCCTTTCAGCAGATTGTCAGGCTGCAAGACATGCTCGGCCAGAATAAACCCCGGTGCCTGATCGTCGCCAGCCAGCACAGCATTGGCGCTATTCTCGATATTCCATTCCGTTGTCAGAAGCCGCCCCCTGCTACGCAAGGTTTCAACATGCTCGCGAAACTGCCCCAGCAGGCGGTGCAGGCAAGAGTTGCGCAGGCTTTCCCGACAATATTCCTCAGAATGGCCAATGCTGCGAATCGTATGATCGGCAAATCGCCGCCCCGTCTCATTGTCGCCGGCCGCCTTCTCGCGAAAACCGAGAAGCCCGAAGAACTCAAGCTTGCCATCCCTTACCAGAGCAGGCAGAAAGTCTCTAACCTCGATGCTCCTGCCCAGAGCAGCCTGCACATCCTCTGGTGCATTAAAGATCGTGTGGAAGAAGGAATCGTTGCAAGGCTCGCTGATCGCAATTTCGAACGGGCCGGGAATCGCCTGAATCTGCTGGTAGTAGTACAACTCGGCAGAATGCAATGCATGCGCCACGACTGACTCGAAGTTGTTCGCCTCGGTAATCGATTCACCCAGGGCGGCAACCACTTTTTCGACAAAGCGATGGCTTGGCGATGAGGCATGCGGGCCGTGAACAAGGCCGCTGAGCTTATTGAAAAACATCAGGACGCTCCTCAAAAATAGGACGTCGGAATATTACCCCTAATTTTAGAATGGGTATGGAGATTGACAATTGCTTGGGGCAAAAACTACCGGGATGGCGCCAAGTCACTCAACACGCCCTCTCATGCAGGTATGATTCGGAAAGTCTGGGACCGACGCACTGGAGACAAATTGACCGCAAAAGCCAACAGGGCGCCTGCACGACACCCGGAAAACAAAAAAGCCACTCCGGAGAATGGCTTAACTGATTGATTTTACTGGTGCCCCCGAACGGAATCGAACCGCTACCTGATGATTACAAATCAACTGCACGACCTTCATGCTACGGGGGCCCAAGCAATGGTGCGCGATTATAGCTTGAACATTCAAATTTCGACATGAGCACACTGACCAATCCCTTCGAGATCGCCCGGGAAACTCTGCGGCTCTTGGCCGCACGCCGCATTCCTCCGTCGCCGGAGAATTACCTCACGCTCTATCACGAGATTGCCGGGACCAAACCGGCAGGCGCTTCATTTCCGGAAGTGCAACTGCGCTCACTGGCCGCCGCCCTGCCCAAGGCATCGCCCGACCAGTTACGTTTGGCCCGGCAACTCGAAGAGGCGGTCAAAGCGGCCAATTGGGATGACTACAAGAAGCATCTGAGCGATTTCGTCGCCGGCCTCGCCGAATCGCAAAAACTGGCCTGGTCGGAGTTGATAGCCGATCTCCTGCGCCTGTGGGATGCCAAACATCCGGGGCTGACCTCCGCCCGCAAGCGCGAGTCGCTCGAACACGTGCTGACGAGCAATGCCGCCAATCCCGATACGTTGTTCACCCGCTTGCAGAGCCTGTTGCGCTCGTGGGGGCAAGGCAAGGAGGCGGAGGCCGTCAACACCGTCGAAGCAGTCAATTCCGAAATTGGTCAAATTTCCGGGTTGACCGTAACAACTGCCGATCTGCTGCCCGAACTGCGCGAATTGTTTGCCTTCACGCTCGAAACGGCGATGGCTACTCAACTGGTCGAAAGCCCGCAGCTTTCAACGGATGCCAAGGCCTTGGCCAAGGATATCCGTACCGCCGTCAGTCCGGCCCAGTTGCAGGAATTTCTCGTTCGCCTGAAGCGCTTCGCCTTCAAGCTCGAACTACTGGCCGAAGATCAGACTGAACTCCGCCACAGCCTCCTTGGCCTGCTCCGCCTGCTGGTCGGCAACATTACCGACCTGGTCCTCGATGACCACTGGCTGCACGGACAGATCGAGGTGGTGCGGGAAATCATCGACAAGCCACTATCGCAGCGTGCCCTCGATGACGCCGAACGACGGCTGAAAGAAGTCCTCTACAAACAAAGCCAGCTCAAGGCCAGCCTTTCCGAAGCCAGGGATGCCATCAAGAGCATGTTGGCCGGCTTTGTCGATCACCTCGCCGACTTCGCCGAGGCTGCCTCCGACTACCACGACAAAATTGAAAGCTGCGCCGGCAAAATCAGTTCGGCCAATGACATCTCCGAACTGGAAAGCGTGCTTGGCGAAGTCATGCGCGAAACACGGACGATCCAGATCAACGCCCAGCGCTCCCGCGACGAACTGCGCATAACCCAGAAAAAGGTACAAGAATCCGAAGCGCGCATCACTGAGCTCGAACGCGAACTCGAAACCACCAGCGACCTCGTCCGCCACGACCAACTCACCGGCGTCCTCAACCGCCGCGGCCTGGAAGAAACATTCGCCAAGGAAGCATCGCGGGCGACACGCCACGAAACCTCACTGTGCGTCGCGCTGATCGATATAGACAACTTCAAGAAGCTCAACGACTCGATGGGCCACGACACCGGCGATGAAGCACTCATCCACCTCGCCACCGTCTGCCGCGAAACGCTGCGTCCCCAAGACACGCTCGCCCGCTTTGGCGGCGAGGAATTCATCATCCTCCTGCCGGATACGCCGCTGAATGACGCAGCAATCGCCCTAACCCGCCTCCAGCGCGAATTGACCAAGAAGTTCTTCCTACACGCAAATGAGAAGGTGTTGATTACCTTTAGTGCGGGGGTTACCCAAATGCAGCTTGATGACACCCAGACGACAGTGATCAAACGGGCTGATGAGGCGATGTACAAAGCTAAACAAAGCGGAAAAAACCGGGTGGAGGTCGCCTAGACATGGCCAAAGAACCAATATTTGTCACCCAACCACTCCTCCCTCCGCTGGAAGAATTTATTCCATATCTTCAAAGTATCTGGGACAACAAGATTCTTACCAACAATGGCCCCTTCCATAATCAACTCGAACAAGCTCTCTGCGACTATCTGGGCGTAGAGCATCTAGCACTTTTTGCAAATGGCACGTTGGCTCTCCTGACTGCGCTACAGACATTACGCATTCGCGACGAGGTCATCACCACGCCATATTCCTTTGTCGCGACTGCACACACCCTTCTTTGGAACAATATCAAGCCCGTCTTCGTGGACATTGATCCCAAAACTTGCAACCTGGACCCGGCGAAGATCGAAGACGCGATTACCCCGAAAACCACTGCCATCCTCGCCGTACACTGCTATGGCGTACCTTGTGCAATCGAGAAAATCCAGCAAATCGCCGACATTTATGGCCTCAAGGTAATTTTCGACGCAGCCCACGCCTTCGGTGTGCGTGATTCCGGAGGCAGCATCCTCCGCCATGGCGACTTGTCCGTCCTCAGCTTTCATGCCACAAAGGTATTCAACACCTTTGAAGGCGGAGCAATCATCTGCCCTGACGCCAAGACCAAGGAACGTATCAACTTTCTTAAGAACTTCGGTTTTGCCAACGAAGTGACCGTAATGGCTCCGGGCATCAATGGGAAGATGAACGAAGTCAGCGCAGCATTTGGCTTATTGCAGCTTAAGTACATTGATAGTGCTCTGCAACGCCGCAAGGAAATTGAAATACTTTATCGGCAGGCACTTTCAGCAGTCCCTGGCATTTCCTTGCTCCCCCCCGCGGAACAAACTTCGGCCAACTCCGCCTATATGCCCATCCTGATCAACAAGGATGCCGAAAAAACCCGCGACGCTGTTTATTACGCAATGAAAAAAGCCGGCATTCATGGGCGACGCTATTTTCATCCGCTCATTAGCGACATGCCCATGTACCGCCGCCTCGCAAGTGCAAAACAGGAAAACCTCTCTGTTGCCCTGGATATTTCCCGCCGAGTGATCTGCCTACCGATATACCCGACACTAAGTCATGCGGAAGTACTGCGCATTGTTGAAACACTGGCAACGGCGCTCAAAAAACAAGTAGCCGGTTAGGACCAAGATGCCTAAGCGTATTCTGGTATTTCCTTGCGGATCTGAAATCGGGCTGGAAATTCACCGTTCGATGAGTTTCTCACGTCACTTCGAGCTAGTAGGCGCATCCAGCGTTGATGATCATGGCAAATTCGTATATAAGACCTATGTCGGTAACGTACCAATGCATAACGCATCTGAATTTGCTCGCACAATCGCGCGCCTTGTTACTGACAACGAAATCGATGCGATCTATCCAACCATGGATGCAGTGGCAGAAACACTTCAAGATCTCGGCGACAAGGGCGAACTCCCCTGCCGAGTCATCGGCAGTGATCGCCGAGCAACGAGTATCTGTGCATCAAAGAAACTGACCTACGGCCTACTCGAAGGCAGTATCCCCACGCCCAAACGCTATCTTTCAGTAGACGACACTGCTTCTAGCTTCCCGATATTCATCAAACCGGATCGCGGGTACGGTGCAAGAAATTGCATCTTGGCTGAAACACCGCAGGCCGCCAAGGCATTCCTCGCTCAAAACTCCGGCACGGAGATGTTGCTGCAGGAGTACCTGCCCGGACAGGAATGGACCATCGACTGCTTTTCTGATCGTCATGGCAAGCTGCGTTTTCACGCCGCCCGAGGAAGAAATCGGATCAGCAATGGAATAAGCGTCAATACCTCACCTAGCGAAGCGTTTTCCGACGAATTCTCAATTTGGGCAAACAGCATCAACAAACTTCTGAAGCCCAGAGGCGCCTGGTTTTTTCAGGCCAAGCAGGATGCACAAGGAAGCCCCCGCCTGCTTGAAGTCGCAGCCCGCCTAGGCGGATCATCCGGCGTATTCAGATGCCAAGGGGTCAATTTTGCTTTGCTTAGCGCTTTTGATGCCTTCGAGCAGGAAGTCTCGATTGCACAAAATACTTACCATATAGAAATGGATCGTGCCCTCGCAAGCTCCTACAAAATCAAAATCGAATATAACCAAATATTTGTTGACCTCGACGACTGCCTGATCTTGAGAGGACGAATCAACCATCAGCTAGTCTGTTTCCTATACAAATCCATCAATGATGGAAAATCGCTGACATTGCTCACTCGTCACCATCGAGACCCACGAATCACGCTTCGGGAACTTAGAATTAGTGAGTTATTCGACAAAGTCATTCACTTGAGTAGCGGAGAAAATAAATCCGACTATATCGACCGGCGAGACTCCATTTTTATCGATGATTCATTCGCCGAACGACAAGACGTAGCCAGAAAAGCCAACATACCGGCCTTTTCGCCAGAGATGGTTGAAGCACTACTTTAGGCGGTCACTATAACGATGCGATTTACTGCATAGAAATCGATGCGTTCGCGAATCCATGACGCCATCCGTACCAAGACAAAATGAATAAATCTGACTCCGATATGCGCATCAATACGCAAGAACAATTTCCGGGAGGGGTACTCGCCCTACCATATCCGCCAACAGAAGAAGAAATAATTGAGCGCTGGACAGGTTCAAATGAATGCTTGGTAAGCATCTGCATGCTTACATATAACCACGCGAAATTTCTGAGAAGCGCCCTCAATGGAATCCTTTCTCAAGATACCGATTTTGGTTTTGAGATATTGATTCACGATGATGCCTCAACCGATGAAACTCAAGAAATCATCAGGGAATATCATCAACGGTATCCACACATCATCAAACCCATCCTGCAAAGCATCAACCAATTTAGCCAAGGTGTACGGCCATCCGTTGAATTCAACTATCCAAGAGCGAACGCCGAATACGTTGCCTGGTGCGAAGGAGATGATTGTTGGGTTGACAACCAAAAACTGCGGATTCAAATCACTGAAATGTCAAACAACCCGAATATTGACCTGTCATTTCACCAAGCCGTAAAAATTGACTACTTTAAGCCCGACACCCCACCGTCGACGATAGGAAATTATTCGGAGAACGACGCAGTAATCCCTTTTATTGACATCATTCACCGGCGACATGGCGCTATTCCGACAGCCTCGTGCATCGTAAGACAACGCGCCAAACACGAGTTTCTTGAATTTTTGAAAAATCGAGACTATTTAACCGTAGGCGATCTATATCTTCAACTTTTTGGATCCGTACGCAGAGGAGCACTATATTTCGCAATTCCCATGTCTGTTTATAGAGTCAACACCGAATTCTCGTGGACCAGAAGCATCACTACCAATCCGGATAGAAAATCCGAGCACGAAGTCGCGATGATTCAGTCGTACATAGAACTCGACAGTATTACCGAAAAAAAAATAACCGACGAGTTCAAAAAATTAATAATTCAACGTATCTTCTGGCTTTTCGATAATGAACGAGTATCACAAGAGTCAATTGACAAATTCCTGCTACATGGCCTAAAACGCATCTACGAAACGCTACAAGACATTAACATTAACCAAGTAAACGACATCCAGAAAACACCACGAAAATATGTGATATATGGTGCCGGATCCGGATGCGGCTTGATTATGCGGACTCTCAAATGCGAAGACGTAGTTAGCATAATTGACAGAGATGGAGGAAAGGTTGGCGAAACAATGTATGGGATTCCGGTCGACTCAATACAAAACATGGCCACCTACAATAACAACACACTGATAATAAGCACCTTTGCTCAAGATGAATTAATGGTAGCGCATCTAATAAAGAAGTATGGTTTCAACCCTTCTGAGGTTATATATTTTTATCGAGAAATGATCAACCAGATTAAACTTGAAAACATTCTACCGGTCACAAAAACGTCTCTTAAAATATTCAAAAAAGAAAAAAAAGTTGCAACCACGGGCATTTTGATGACGGCGTCAAAATCAACATGCGCCTCATCTGATGTTAACCTGTATGTCGAGTTCATGTCGGAGCTAAAACAGAATCTTAAGGAGATTAACTATGGATGGAGTAAGCACAAGGACCTATCATGCGATTGGATACTTGAACGAATACATGCGGGCGTCGGCGTTGACGTTGGCGGCACAACCTATCTAGTTAAGAAACTGCAAGATCGGCCGGATTGCAAGATAACTTACTTTGACTATTTTCCAGCAAGAGATAAAAGCATAAAGCGATTCATAGCCACTGAAATGTCAGAATTTGGCAACCGCTTCTCAATGAACTCCCTTGATTTCATCATAACTCGCCACACTCTAGAACATTCACTCAATCCTCTTTTTCAGCTCTGGCAGTTCAACCGAGCATTAAAAGAGAATGGCACTCTTATCGTAGTTGTACCTCAACACACAAAAACGTGGGTCTGGCTCTATACGCATTTTAATTGTTTACCTTTAGAAAACTGGCTTATGTTGTTCAAACGCGCAGGATTCAGCATAGAGGAATCTGATGCTGGCACATGGAAACCAGACGATCCCGAATATATCGAGTATAGATTCGTACTGAAAGTAGCTCGTCGCGGCTTGGATTTAATTGATGAATAGCCACTTGAAAAATAAAAGGCACGCGACATGAAATTACTATTCGACCTTATCAAAACAACTTCGTTACTTGATGACACCGATCTGTTTAAACTATCGGAAACCATTGAAAAATACAAAGACGATTTCAAATACATTTCGACTGCACTCTACGAACGGCTAACGCCAGCGGACCAAGAGTGCTTTGTCGCCTGGTTTCTAAAGCGCTGGGCAAAGGTGGATATAGTATCTCCGACCAAGCGTTCTAAATACGACGCAATAGTCAAGGATGCATTTGCATCTCATGGCACAAAATGTATCGATGGGCGGGAATATGTAATCAGGAAGTACCTCCCTTCCGGCTATGACTTCACTTTATTGGGATACGACTGGTTCACGGGTGTTCACGACATAACATTCGATCAATATTGCACAGATAAATTCGCGCCGCACCCAGGGGATATTATTATTGATGGTGGAGCTTTTATCGGAGACACTGCAGTACTATTCAACGCAAAAACAAAAGGAAACTGCGAAATTCACGCTTTCGAGCTTCTTGATGAAAACCTCGCTCTATTGCACCACAATTTAAATATAAACGGGATCAAAGGGAATGTATTCGCAAACAGGCTTGCGCTCGGTGACAAAAGCAACGTTGAAGTTTCCATAGCACAACCGAAGCTGCAAGCATCTACCTCACTGAAGTGGGCAGGGGCCATAAAAGTCGAAATGATCAAATTGGATGACTATGTCACTGACCAACAATTAGAGCGTGTTGATCTCATTAAATTTGACATCGAAGGAGCCGAAATACCGGCGCTTGAAGGTGCGCGCAAAACAATATTGAAGTTTCGGCCACGCCTGGCGCTATGCCTTTATCACAGCTGGGACGATGTAATTACAATTCCGAAGTTCTTGGATAGCTTGGGATTTGAATACGAATATGAATTCAAATGGGTTCAATTGTCGCTTGGCACAGAAGGCGTTCTCTTGGCCACCCCGCGAGATTATAACAGTGTCGCGCAACCTTCCCCCCCGGTTGACTTAGCAGCACTCGAAGCAGGCTATATACGCTTATTTGGTGCTTATAATAAAAAGTATCAGCAAGCTGACAAGCTATGGAAAGAAAAATTGGCACAAATATAGTAGCAATGGGTTTCGCTAATTCCCCCCAAAACCCACACGCCCGATTTACAAGCAACAAACCAGACTAGAAAGCAAAATATTATAGTTGTCAACAATAAAACTTCTCAACGTCACCAGAAACTTGAATTATCGATTACTTTCCAATAATTAGGCTTCGTAGTACTTCAATGCGCTAGCGCAATCGCACAAGGATGATTTCTAATATGAAAACTACGGTTATAACGTATGGGACATTCGATCTTTTTCACATAGGTCATCTTAGCCTACTAAATCGCCTGAAATCGCTAGGTGACGAATTAATTGTTGGGGTTTCAACTGACGAATTCAACAGCATCAAGGGGAAAAAAACCGTCGTTCCTTTTGCCGACAGGATTGAAATCATTCGAGGCCTTCGTTGTGTCGATCTAGCCATACCCGAGGAACAATGGGATCAAAAAATCGGGGATATCGCACATCACGAAGTTTCCATATTTGGAATGGGCAGCGATTGGGAAGGGCACTTCGACGAGCTTAAAGCCTACTGCAAAGTAGTCTACCTGCCACGAACAGAAGATGTTTCTAGTACGCACTTCCGAAAAACATTAAAGGTTCTGGAACGCTCCCATATTGGGGAGCTCAAACAAGCTCTCGATCTTATCTCCTCCATCGTCGAGCGCTTCGACTAAACAAAAGTAATTTAATGCCTCAGTACTTACATAACATGTTAATGCGCCTGCTCATCTACCTCCTGCATCCTATTTGGCGAGCACTGGATTGGCTTACCCCGAAACGACCGGATTACTGGGCATTCGCCACGCATCATCTACATACCAATCGTTTTGTTGAAAACCAGCGTGCCATTTTTGAACAAATAAAAAATGACACATCGATTCGAAAAATTATTTTTTTTCGCGGCGCCACCCCTGACCTGCAAATCGACGGCGGTGTTCGATATGAAGCTTTGCGCCTAGGTAGTTGGCGAAGTTTCGTAATGCTTGCTCGTTGCAAGGTATTGTTTGTTACGCATTCCATTTCGATGGATTATTCTTTGAGATGGGGAACCCGGCGGTTCAGCATTCTCAAGCTGAATATGCAACAACGTATCGTGGTTAACCTTTGGCACGGCATTCCCTTAAAACGACTGCTTTACGCAACAAATGACGCTACGCTCAAACACACCGACCGGATAAAATACCGATTTGAGGAGCGCAAGCAATATGCAGGATTAATAGCGTCGTCAGACATCGACAGTTATGCGATGGCGGCAATGTTCTATCCGGCCAATTACCGGCAGGTATGGCTAACAGGCCTGCCTCGTAATGACTTTTTGCTACAAAATATAGATATTCTCCCACGATACATTTCCGAATCAATAAAACTGATAAGAGCCATCAAAAAAAATAGAAGGTTGGTTGTATACGCTCCGACCTATCGGCAAACTGAAATTTCCGACAAAGCGTACTATTATCAGTTCAGCGAACATGAAATCAACGATCTCAAGAAAACTCTTAAAGCTAACAATGCGATCCTGGGATACCGCCCCCACTATTTCAAAAATAGTAGCGAATACTTCAACTTAGACAAATACATTGACGGCGAAATAATAGTCGATATTTCCCAGTCGATAATTCCAGAATTTTCAGCCGTCGCTCGAGAATGCGACCTGCTTATTACTGACTATTCCAGTGTATTTATCGAGACCCTATATCTCGGAAAGCCTGCAATTTGTTTCGCCTACGACCTCGAGCACTATAAATCTTCTCAGGATGGCTTGCTGTACGAGCTTTCCCTGGTGTTCCCTGGCCCCATCTGCTCAAATTTCGATGACGTTTTAGTCCATATTAGGCAGACATTTCAAAGTTCGGGATTCGAGCAGATAAACGCGATCAACAGCATTCAGAAATTATTTTTCAAATTTCGTGATGTATCGAATTCTAAACGCGTCGTTCGAAGAATTCAAAAATCGCTGTTCAATGAATAGCCCTGATAGTCGATTATGGCCCACCAAAATTACCTGAATATCAGTTACGGCACTTCACAGCTTGAAGGATTCATCAATATTCTTCTTCCGCCCAATGAGGATCCTCACGAATTTTCCAGAAATGGGATTCCATTTCCGGATCGTTCAGCACAGGGAATTTACTCCTATGGAATTATTGAGCGGCTGTCCCAAACGGGAATTCTTATATTCCTACGGGAGTGTCGAAGGGTTCTTCAAGCAGGGGGGATCATTCGCGTCTCCACGGCAGATCTCCAATACCTTATAAATCGATATATCGCTGGCGATTGGCGTAACCCATTGCTTTCACGCCAAGGTGCTAACTGGGTCCAAAACAAAGCCGAATATCTTAATGTTGAAATGCGCCACTGGGACCGCACATGGATATGCGACTCGGAAGAGCTAACCCGACTTGCCAAGTTGGCCGGACTGGAGGCTGACATAAGCAATCCCATAACTCCAGACCCTCACTCGCCATTCCGAAGCATCCCAATAGAAGCGGAAAGCAGGCTCATTCTGGAGTTCTCCAAGCAAAACCACATTCGTCACACAGCGCCACTGGTCTCGATAGTTATTCCAGCCTACCGACCCGACTTTCTCGTTGCCTGCCTGGACAGCGCATTTGCGCAAACCTATTCCGACCTCGAAATCGTTGTTTGCGATGACAGCAAGGTTGATGAAGTACAAGCCATTATTCAGTCCTATGCCAACCGCCACATTCCCATTACATTCGTCCGTAACCCTAGCACACTAGGAGAAGCCCAGAATCTCACGCAAGCCATCAACTTGGCCAAAGGGGAGTTCATCAAGCCGCTTTATGATGATGACCTGCTCGCCCCCGAGTGCGTTGATGAGCTGGTTTCAGCATTTTTGCGTACCCCGGATGCAAGGTTGGCCGTCTGCCAGCGACTGCCTATTGACGAGTACGGAAATCCACTTGATGTTGCGCCCTTGGGCACACCGCTTGCCCAGCAGTCGACCCGCCTATCCGGGCAAGCGGTAATTGCCGATATTGTCGATGGTGGCATCAACACGCTGGGCGAACCTACTGTGATGCTATTCAGACGAGACGACGTCCTGACAATGGGAGAGCCTGATGTAATGTCGCTGTTTGGCAGACGTTGCGCAGGCATTGGTGACGTTGGACTGGCACTGAAGTTGTTGTCCAGAGGGGACTTGGCTTACGTCGCCAAACCTGTCGCATATTTCAGACGGCATTCGGGCCAAAACCAGAACCGGCCTGAGTTCGATAAATGGATGCGCGCCAGTTGGGCCTATGTTCAAGCCCAGGCTGCACGCCTGGGCCTGAACAAAGACGGCTTAATCACTGCGCCCATCAGCAGCGATGCCGATTACTCAGCCTGGCTCCAACTTCGAACCTTCGTCCCGGAAGACTTCAATGCCATAGACAAAGCGACCCATGCACTGGGGAGCAGCCCCCCCAACTTTCAAATTCTGCTCCGCCTACGCCCATGCCAAGATACATTGCTCGCGGACACGCTGGACACTCTTGCCAGTCAAGTCTATCCAAATTGGCAACTGGAAATCATCACCTCTCTTGCGCCGCCGGAGGGAATTGATGAAATAGCGAATCTTGGTTGGCACCTTATCGAAACAGAAAAGGATGAAAAGGAAGTCATCGATTTCCTGGTGAATTCAAGAGGATTTCAATGGGCGCTCGAACTCCCGACTGGCGCAAAACTCGATCCCCTCTATTTATGGCGTCTAGCCATACAAACCAAAACTTCGCCTGAAACCCGTGCTTTTTTCTGCGATGACGATCTTTGCGATGCGGTTGGTACACGTTTTTCACCGCGCTTCAAACCGGGGGTAAATCCTTCCGCCTTGCTTTCCTCTGATCTAGCAGGCCCTATTTGCGTGCGTTGCGATAGCTGGGAAGCAATCGGCGGCACCTGCCAGCGTGGCGGCAGCCCCTGGTTTTCCCAACAACTGCGGATAGCCGAAAAATTCGGCTGGTCATCGATCGAACACATTCCTGACGTTCTAATCAGCTATCCGGGCACCTTCCCAACCGATACCGAGTCCTGCATTTCAGCCCTGTTTGAGCAATTGGGCAATAAAGAGAATTCCGCGGAAATCATTCCAGTAAGCACCACTAGCTGGCACATTCGATATCCGTTAAGCGCCCCCCCCGGCGTAAGTATTGCAATACTCTCCTATGGGCAACTTGATCTGTTGACCAGATGTCTCAGTAGCATCATCGAAACCACGCGCTACCCGAACCTGGAAATACTTATCGTATTAGAGGAGTCAGTAGAGGATCCCGACCTACCCTTCGAGATTGCGAAAATCGAGTGTTTTCAATCTCCAAAAATTCGTACAGTCAGAACCACTTCACTTGGCAACAAGGCGAAACGATGCAATGTTGCTGTTAGCGCCGCATCCAATGACCTCGTTCTCCTTATCGAGGAAGGGGCTGTCGTCATTCAGTCAAATTGGCTTGAAGAACTGGTTCGCACTTGCCTGCAACCAGATATCGCCGCCGCCTCGCCTCGTCTTATCCGGCCGGGTACGGCATTGATTGAAAACGCCGGCAATGTCATTGGTCTTTGTGGAACAGTTGGCTCCCCCTATCAGGGCGAAGCAAAAATC
Organism: Ferribacterium limneticum; assembly: GCF_020510565.1. Taxonomy (NCBI): domain Bacteria; kingdom Pseudomonadati; phylum Pseudomonadota; class Betaproteobacteria; order Rhodocyclales; family Azonexaceae; genus Ferribacterium; species Ferribacterium limneticum. Next base: position 847,173 of record NZ_CP075189.1, on the reverse strand, counting down.
GGTGACAGCAGCTATCTTGGAAGACTCCAAGTAGCGCATGACGTAAGTGCCCTAAGCTCAAACTGTATGCTCATCCATAAAGCCGAATACCTCGCTGTTGGCGGAATGGATGAGGTTGATCTCGGAGAGACTTTTTCAGATGCCGATCTTTGCCAGAAATTGATAGCGTGCGGCAAACGCTTGATCTATCAGGCGCTAGCAACCGTCGTTGACGGAAGCTGTCCGATCATTGGCAACGAACTGAATGAAATACGCAAAACAAAAGCTCTCTCCGCCGAAATACATGCCAACGAGATCTTTTCTGCCCGCTGGCTAAAGGCCGCTACGGTCGACCCGTTTTTTAACCCAAATTTATCGCTAGCCAAACTCATTCCAAGTCCGGAAACCGACTATCGGGCTCAGTGGCAATACCTGCCTTCTTCCTTGCCACGCTTTCTCGTCCGAACGCTACCAAATGCCCAAGGCGATTTACGGGTGACCTCGCCTTTACGTGCATTGCGCAAAATCGACCAGGCGACGGAGTGCATCTGGCCACAAGTAGGTCCTCGTGAACCTACGACCGCAGAAATAATCCGACTTTCCCCCGAAATTTTCATTGTTCAACACTACTTACGCAGCCAGTCCTTGGCGACCTTAGATTCCTTGCATCGAATTCCCGGTCGTCCATTTACGGTTTACGCAATCGACGACTTGCTCACCGATATGGATGAGAGCAATCCCTTCCGTGGCAACATTCCGGCCAATAGCCGCGCCCATCTTAAGTACGCGCTGGATCGCTGCGATCGGATGGTTGCATCAACCGAATTTTTAGCTGAAACATATCGCCGTTTTATTCCAGACATTCGGGTTGTACCCAATCGCCTGGAACAAGATATCTGGCTTCCTCTGCAAAGCCAAAAACGCACGGGCGACAAACCGCGAATTGGCTGGGCAGGCGGCACAACGCATCGTTCCGACCTGTTGATGCTAAAGGAGATAATTGAGCAGACGCGAGATGAAGCAGACTGGATCTTTTTTGGAATGTGCCCAGACGAAATTCAACCATTACTGTCCGAATACCACGCCAGCTGCTCTTTCTCCGAATACCCCACTCGTTTGGCAAGATTGAACCTCGACATTGCAATCGCCCCCTTGGCTCACACTCTCTTTAATCAGGCAAAAAGCAATTTACGCCTACTGGAATTTGGCGTTCTCAGCATACCTGTAGTTTGTACCGATATTCAGCCTTATCACAACAGCCCAGCTTGTTGCATCACCAACAGGCCAGAAGCTTGGCTCGAAGCACTCCGCGAAAGAATACACGATGCTGATGCACGCGAAAAAGAAGGGGCGACCATGCGCAAATGGGTGGAGCAGTACTACCTGTTAGAGAACAATCTCGATGAGTGGCTAACCGCCCACCTTCCCTCATAGATTTGCCGAAAGCCAATTTCAACAGCCCTCGTTGGGTTCCACAATGCACATATGCCTTACTCCAAAAAAACCTCTAAAGTATTTGTGCGATCCGTCGTTAGTGAACTTGTCAGCGAAATGAATCGCCGTACAGCCGGGGCGGTAGAAAGCCAAAAGCAAGTAAACGACCCCAAGTACCCACTAAACTAGGAGAATCAAAATGGCCGCTACAATTAACACCAACACTTACTCACTCAATGCTCAGCGCAATTTGGCCAAGAACTCTCTTGGTTTAGCCTCTGCCATCGAGCGCCTGTCATCAGGTCTGCGCGTAAACTCCGCTCGCGATGATGCATCAGGTCTTGCACGAGGAATGACGCTCGAAACTTCTGCGCGCACAACCGCGGTGAATATCCGCGATCTCGGTGATCAAATATCCACGGCCGAAACCGAGGATGGCGCTCTCAGTGTTCTGAATGATGTTTTGCAACGGATGGGGGAATTGAACGCCCAATCCGACATGACAAATACTTCCGACGAGCTTACTGCTCTTGCTTCACAAGCATCAACCCTGGCAACGGCTGGCGGTGCAACTATAACCATCACCGCCACATCAGATACAGCAGCTATTACGTCTGCCATTGGCGTGGTTGCCTCTACTCGCGCCGCGAAAGGCGCAACGATGAACAACGCCGAGTTCCAAATCCAGGCGGCTCAGGTCAGTTACGCAAACCAGATGGCAGCCCGTGGCCGAATCATGGACGCTGATTTCGCCGAAGAAACCTCTCGCCTATCCCGCTTCCAGATTCTCCAGCAGGCAGGTACTGCGATGGTGGCCCAAGCAAATGCAATTCCACAAAACGTCCTGACGCTGCTGCGTTAATCCCTAGCGGCTAAAATGCAACAAGGGGGTGCGACGGCGTAAAAATGCCATCGCGCCCTTTTCGTTAGGAGATGAACATGAACATCGAATCCGTAAAGTCAGCGAGTCCGCTTCTGCGAACACCGTTGCCCGAGGCGGCCACCAAGGTTGAGCACCAGATTCCCGACCAAGGCAACCGAACAGTCGCTATGAAGGCTAGTGACACCTCCAAAAACCCAGAAACATATGGAGCTCAAAACGAGAATAAATCCTCAGGACTTAGCGTTGAAGATGCTGTCAAACGTTTAGCCGACTTCGTTGCACCCACGCAATCTCAAATCAATTTTTCAATTGACCAAGATTCAGGGGTTAGCGTTGTTAAAATTCTGGATAGCCAGTCGAAAGAAGTAATCCGTCAGTTTCCTTCCGAAGAGGCAATCGCCCTGGCTCAAGCGCTGGACAAACTTCAGGGGCTTTTAATTCGGGACAAGGCTTAACGACAGAACAGAGGGGTTTCATCATGGCAACGACAAGTTCTCTTGGAGTCGGCACCGGCATTGATCTGCAATCCATGCTCACCAAGATCATGGCTGCCGAGAGAGCGCCGATAGATGCACTTAATACAAAGATTGCAGCTGCCAACACCAAGATTTCGCTATATGGCACCCTCAAATCGAAACTTGATGCGTTGCAGTCTGCTGCGGATACGCTACGGTTTCCCTCTCGTCTTGCGGCAATTTCCGCAACATCCAGCGATGCAGGCGTTGTCGGCTCCAGTGCGACATACTCTGCGTCGATTGGATCTTACAGCGCCGAAGTAACGCAACTGGCCAGTGCTCAGAAGAGTTTTTCCGTTGCCTATACCACAGGAAGCACTTTTGGACAGGGAACGCTGAATTTCACCGTAGGTGGCGTGGCAGCAACACCTATCGCGATGAATGACCAAGCAAGTTATACCCTCGAAGAGGTTGGCGCACGGATCAACAATGCCAAGGTTGGAGTTACTGCATCAGTCATCACAGATTCGAGCGGCAACCAACGCATGGTTCTGACCGGTGAAAAATCGGGTGACGCAAATAGTTTTACACTGGCGTCCACACTAGCGCCCTCGGGAGGACAAAGCTCCCTTGCGAGTTTCGATACAGCCACCGTCGGACTAATGCGAACCAGTGCCCAGAATGGAAAGATGAAACTGGATGGAATCGAAATCTCCTCCAGCACCAACAGTTTCACAACGGGTGTAACAGGCCTTACGTTGTCTGCTGTCAAATTGGGTACTGCAAATATTTCTGTCCAAAACGATAGCGCCAAAATCACAACAGCAGTTCAAGCTTTTGTCGATAGCTACAATGCCGTTGTATCGCTAGTCAAATCTAACACTGGCTATGACACTACAACCAAGAAGTCTCAAGCATTAAGCGGCGACTCCACTGTACGCTCAGTGCTTGGTAATTTGGGATCTGCCCGGAGCTCGACGCCTGCCACACTCTCAAGCGCCACGTTCAAAACACTGAGTGAACTTGGCGTAAGTATTCAGCAAAGCGGCTTGCTCGCACTGGATTCGAGCAAACTGAGCAAGGCTACTAGCACATCTGCAACAGAAGTGATCAAAACACTGGGGGCTTACGGACAGACATTTAGTACCGCTGTGACGGAGATGCAGAATACCGGAGGACTTGTCACGACTCGCATTAATAGCTTGAACTCGTCCGTATCCCGATTCAAGGAAAGTCAAGTTTCGCTGGAGCATCGAGTCAGCCTGATCGAGAAACGATACCAAGCCCAATTTACAGCACTCGACAAATACGTCAGCGCCATGAACGTCACAAGTAGCGCGCTGACGCAGCAATTAGCGGCCTTAACCACAAATTCTAGCTAGACTAAAGTAGGTTTTCCTTCAAGTCTTTCTTGGTAATATGACCCTTCTTAACTAATGATAGCTTAGCCATGTTTTCAAGCCCTATTGCGTCGTATCGGCAAATTGATGTTGAGTCCGACATCCACGGCGCAGACCCGCATAGACTCATTGTTTTATTGTTCGATGGCGCAGAAAGTGCCTTGCACCGTGCGCAAGCGTGCATCGTAAACAACGATAATGCGGGCAGGTCAGAAGCCATTTTGAAGGCCATTGACATCATTCTCATGGGACTTTCAAGTAGCCTTAATGTTGAAGAAGGCGGCGAGTTGGCGCAAAATCTCAAGGCACTCTACGACTATATGGTGTCGCGTCTGATTCACGCTAACCTTCGTAAGGATCCGAGAGCCATACGCGAAGTTCAGGGACTTCTCGGCGAAATTTCTGGCGCATGGCGAGAAATGGGTCAAAAAAAGAGGCAAGAGGGGAGCCAGAATCCTGAGCAAAACGCCTAACCAACATGCCCCATGTCCGCAGCTGACCAAGAGCCTGAACCAGTTACTCTCACTTGCCGACACGGGCGATTGGGAACTGCTTGAAACGCATACTCAGGAACTACTTCCCGCCTTGGAGGCAGCGCGTTCTACACTTCCAAACAGCCCGCTTACGACGTTAAAACGTGAACAAATTGTTCAAATTCTTGAACTTCTGCATTCTGCCATTGAGCAATGTTCGGCGCGTAAGGATCAGATAACCCCGCTTATTAAAGCGTTCGCTGCCGCCAAAGATCTATCCAATAAGCCATGATTCCGCCAGACGTTGCCAATAGTCTGCGCGCGGTCATACCGGATCAACGTTCGGAAACGAACAGTCAGGCTCAACCGGTTGCCAGAGCCCAACGCGTCGCCGATGCGCTGAGCAATCTCATCCCTGGCCAGCGAATATTTGCCGAAATTCAGGCACTGATGCCAAACGGCACCTACCGCGCCGTGGTTGCCCAGCGAGATATCACACTTGCCCTCCCCTTTTCGGCAAAACCAGGTGACACCCTCGAACTAGAAGTCGCCGAAAGCGATGGCAAGCTCACCTTGGCTTTTGTGGCGAATCGCTCGTCGGGCAACAGCACCGCAGCGCCGCCCGAATCGGTCAGCACCTCGCTGAGCACTGCCGGAAAAGTCATCGGTAACCTGCTGACGCCACTCGAAGGGGATGGAAAGCAGGCCTCACCGGCGGCCCTCAATCGCAGCCAGCCCTTGGTCGAAACAATGCCCAAAACCGCGGCTGACCTGGCGCCGGTACTGAAGCAGGCACTCACGCAAAGTGGCATGTTTTACGAGGCGCACCAGGCGCGCTGGGTGAACGGACAATTGCCGACAGCAGCGCTGCTCCAGGAGCCACAGGGAAAACTCTCCCCGGCACCATTGAACGTCCCTGAATTCATCAATCGCAGCTCAAACTTCACCCTTGGACCGAATCAGGAGATATCTCCGGATCCACTACTTCGCCCCCCCCTTCCCGGTACGCCGACATCGCCAGCAGCGGCGCCATTGCCAGGAACCGACGGGATGACCCAGGTGCCGCCAAGAGAGACAGCCGAGAAATCATCCCCCGCCAACGTCGATCCTACGGTCAACCGGAAATTTGGCGAAAATTTGAAAGAAGTAGCCCCGGACCGGAGCGCCGCAACAACCCACGCCACGTCACAAACAGCTATTTCAACAAGCACGGCAACCGCCCCGAACGAAAATCCGGTACCGCGCGAATTGGTACCGCTGGTTCAACAGCAACTAAACGGCCTGGCGACCCAGAATTTTGTCTGGCAAGGCCAGATCTGGCCAGGACAGCCAATGTGGTGGGAAATTTCCGGCGATCCGGAGTCAAAACCGTCAACGGATAACGAACAGGCTAGCCAATGGCAGACTCGCCTCAAACTGGACCTCCCCTCGCTGGGCGGCATGGATGTCACATTGCGACTCGGCGCTGGCGGTGCACTGGCGATTTCAGTCAGTGCGGCAAATCCGGCCAGCGAGGCAACGCTGCGCAACAGCGCTCAGCCGCTTCGCGAGCAACTCGAGGCTGCCGGGCTGACACTTACCCAACTGCACGTAGATCATGGCCAAGCCAGGGAATGACGCGACCCGCGAGGCAGTCGCTCTGGCCTACAGCCAGACCGATGCTGCGCCGCGCGTCGTCGCCAAGGGCAAGGGTCTGATTGCCGAGCAGATCATTGCCCGCGCCAAGGAACACGGCATTTATGTCCATGAATCGCCGGAGCTTGTGGCCCTGCTAACCCAGGTGGATATTGACGAGCGCATCCCACCCCAGTTATACATGGCGGTAGCTGAACTGCTGGCGTGGCTTTACCGGCTTGAACACGGTCTCCCCGCCACGCAGATCGGCTTGTCCGCTCAACCTCCACCATAATTCAGGCTTCATGACCCTCGCCCAGAACGAAGTTTCGGTTCCAGTTTTCGAAATCGACCAGCCCGCCACCTACGGCAAGTATCTTCTCCACAACCGCGCTGAAATCTCAGTTCATCTGCGCGCCCTGCTCAAGCATCACACCTTGATCACGGTCTATCTGGACGAGGGCAAGGAGTTCTTTCTCTCGACCCTGCTGTCGATCGACGAAAACGCCAACCAGCTGGTCCTCGACGGATCAAACCACGCAGCAAGTAACGATGCCGCTCTCAAGGCCGCGCGGATAACGCTGTCAGCCCCACTGGAACGGGTCAAAATCCAGATTCGCCTGCCCGGTCTTTCGCTGGCAACCATTGATGGCAAAAAAGCCTTGATTGCCCCGCTCCCGGCATCGATCCTGCGTTTGCAGCGACGCGAGTTCTTTCGCGTCGAAACGCCTCACCACATCTCGCCTCTGCGTTGCAAGCTTGCCGTCCCGAATTCAACCGGTGGTCACTTCGTCGTTGATTACCCGCTATTTGACCTGAGCGGTGGCGGGCTTAGCCTGCTGGGCCCAGTCGACGATGCCGAGCTGTTTTCACTGGGAGAACTGTTCCACGATTGCCGGCTGGAAATCCCTGGAGAAAGCGTGCTATCGGTCAATCTTCGCGTCTGTGAAGTGCTGAAAATCGAGATGCTCGATGGCCAACAACAATTGCGACTCGGCTGCGAATTCATCAGCCTGCCGGGAACCCGGCTGGCCTTCATCGAGCGCTACATCACGCGGCTGGAGCGCGAACGCAAGGCGCTCCGCTCCGAGCTGGAATACTGAGCTTCGGCTTAAACCTGAATGTTCATCACGTCCTGATAGGCCGTAACCAGCTTGTTGCGCACCTGAACCATTTCCTGGAAGGAAACACTGGCCGTCTGCAGGGCGATCATCACCTCGTGCAGATTCTGGGTGGTGTCGCCGGCGGCAAGTTTTTCCGCCATCACATCAGCCTGCTGCTGGGTCTGGTTAACCTTGTCGATCGATGACTTCAGCACCTGCGCAAAATCCACCCCGCCGGCCGCACCCGCAGCGGCGCTCTCGGCCGGTTTGCCGGATGCCTGCGCAGCGGTAGACCGCAGCACGCTTAACATTTGCTCAATACCTTGGGTGTCCATAGCCAGCTCCTTAAACCTGTCCAAATAGAAGCAATAGTCAGGCCAACATCAATCCTTGAAATACCCTTCATCCCGGTACTGCTGCAGCTTGTAGCGCAATGTCCGTTCCGAAATACCCAAGCGTTCGATGGCCATTTTTCGTGAGCCATCGACCTCGGCCAGGGTCCGGAGAATGTGTTCGCGCTCCAGATCCTTCATATTATCGACCCTTTTGTCGGATTCATGCACCGGCGTTTCGGCAAGCGCCCGTGGCAACTCTCCCGCCGTAGCTGGTGCCAATTTGAGGTGCTCGCAGCCAATTTCGGGCCCGGTCGACAAGATAAGGGCCCGCTGGATCACATTTTCCAGCTCCCGAACATTTCCGGGCCACGTATGGCGCAGCAGAGCCTGTTCAGCCTGCGCGCCAAAACCGACCCCATTCCGACCAAAGCGGCCGCCATGTTCGACCAGAAAATAACGCGCGATCGGCACGATATCGAGCGGCCGCTCACGTAGCGGCGGTATCGCTACCGGAAATACATTCAGCCGGTAATAAAGATCCTCGCGAAAGACCCCTTTGGCCACCGCCTCGGCCATATCGCGATTGGACGTCGCAACGATGCGGATATTCAGCGCAACCGGCTTCTTGCCCCCCACTCGCTCGACCTCGCGCTCCTGCAAGACGCGAAGCAGTTTGGCCTGGAGCCCCATCGGCATTTCGGTGACTTCGTCGAGGAGCAGCGTACCGTCCTGCGCCTGCTCGAATTTCCCGGCCTGCGCCTGCTGGGCGCCGGTAAAGGCGCCCTTTTCGTAACCAAACAATGTGGCCTCGAGCAAACTATCCGGAATCGCCGCGCAGTTGATCGCCACGAACGGCCCGTTCCGACGCGCCGACTGCCGATGAATGAAGCGAGCGACCACTTCCTTACCAACCCCCGACTCTCCTGTAAGAAGAACAGTCGCATCGGTCTGCGCCACGCGCTGGGCAATGGCAAACAATTCACGACTCGCCGAATCAATGGCCACGACACCAGCCCCGTCATCGGTGTCCGGCAACTCATATTTGTTGATATGCGCGAGCAAGGCTTTCGGCTCAAACGGCTTGAGAAGGAAGTCGCAGGCACCGGAACGCATGGCATCGACCGCCTTTTCCACCTCGGCATAGGCCGTCATCAGAACTACTGGCAGGTGCGGCAGGCGCGCCCGAATTTCCTTCAACAACGTGATGCCATCCATCGGCATCATCCGCACGTCACTGACGACAATCGAGAAAGCCTGCTCGACCAGTACCTTCAACGCCGCTTCACCGCCATCGACGGCCACGTAGTGGCGCCCGGCAAGCTCCAGCGTGTCACCAATCGCCTCACGCAAACTGGGATCATCTTCGACGACGAGAATGGGCAAACTATGTTCAGCCATGGTGTTCAGATTCGCTCTCTACCGGGGCAACCGGCAAGGTGATGACAAATTCGGCGCCGTCTCCCGGCTCGGAAAAAAGCTCGATGGTGCCGCCGTGCGCCCGCGCCACGCCCAACGCAATGGCCAACCCCAAGCCGGTTCCTTGCCCCTTGGTGGTAAAAAATGGCTCAAAGATGCGCGCCTGCATTTCGCGCGTGATCCCCGGTCCGCTATCGCGCACGCCAATCGCCACCAGGTCGCCGCGACGATTGCCGGAGAGGCAAATTTTGCCGCCCCCGGTGCTTGCCTGCATGGCGTTCTCCAGCAAATTGACAAGCGCCCCGAACAAGGCTTTTCGACTACCGACAATAACCGCCCCGGCGCAGTCATCATCCGATACAAACTCAAGGCCATGCTCGCGCATCAGCGGCTCGACCGTTTGGGCCGCTTCGGCCAGCAAATCGGAAACCGGAATGACATCCCGCCCGATGCTTTCCCCCCGGGCAAAGAGCAGAACATCCTGAATCAGCCGCTCAAGACGACGCAACTGCCCGCTTGCCTTTTCCGAGAAACGAGCCCGCGCCTCATCCGACACCCCTGCCTCCCCCAAGTTGGAGGTATAGAGCAGCGCGGCAGCCAGCGGCGTACGCAGCTGATGCGCCAGCGAAGCAGCCATTTCACCCATGGCTGCCAGGCGCTGGTTGCGCTCCAGTTCGGTTTTCATTCGGTGGGCTGCGGTCACGTCGTGAATCAAGAGAATTTTCCCGCCAGCTGAAGGCAGCGCGCTTTCCCCGATCGACAAACGACCATCGCCGTGCAGCCACTCGCCAACGGCCATTGTGGGCTCCAGGCTGGCCCGAGCCACATCGCCCCAATGGCGCCCAACCATGTCAGCGCCGAAAATGGCCATTGCCGCCGGGTTGACCGCAACAACGATGGCCGATGAATCAAGCAGCACGACACCGGCCGGCAAGGCATCGAGCAGGGACGAGAGGCGCTCGGAAAGCGCTTCCTTTTCCTGATATTGCCGACGCAATTCACCATTGGCCACCGCCAGTTCTTCGGTCAGCGAGGTGGCACGAACCTGCAAAGCCTCGTAGGCCTGAGTCAGCTCAGCCGATACCTGATTGAACATGGCAAATGCCCGTTGCAATTCGGCCGTCTTGGTGTCGGTATCTGGTGTCAAGGGATTGATCTGTGCGGCAACATCGAAAAAGAAAGGGTGAATTCAGCCCGGGTAATAGTAGAATATTTCTAGGATAATTTGGCTTCTCGATTGATTCTTCTTCTGTTTCACCGCAATTTGACCGGCTATTGATGGCAGCAACAACTGAGACGACAGCAGAAAACGTACCGGCAGGAAATCCGCTGGAGCGTCTGCGCGACGCCTTCAACCGGCTAGGCAGTCAGCAAAAGCTTGTCTTCATGGTGGCAACGGCGGCCATGATCGCCATTATCGTCGGCACGATCCTCTGGAGCCGACAGCCTGATTGGAAAACACTTTTTTCCAATCTCAACGAAAAGGACGGCGGAGCGATCGTCGCCATCCTCGAGCAGCAAAACATTCCACACCGCTTTAGCGACAACGGCGCTGTGCAGGTTCCTTCCGAACGCGTTCACGACATTCGCCTGAAACTGGCCTCGCAGGGTCTGCCGCGCGGCGGCATGGTGGGTTTCGAATTGATGGAGAACCAGAAGTTCGGCATCAGCCAGTTTGCCGAACAGGTCAATTATCAGCGCGGCCTGGAGGGCGAACTGGCCCGCACCATCCAGTCAATCGGCGCGGTGCAGTCGGCACGCGTCCATCTGGCCATTCCCAAGCCGTCGGTATTCGTCCGCGAAGAACAAAAACCGACAGCATCAGTCATGCTCAACGTCTATGCCGGGCGCTCGCTGGATAGCGCGCAGATCGCCGGCATCACCCATCTGGTTTCGTCCAGCGTGCCGCAATTGCCGGCCAGCAACGTCACCGTCATCGATCAGAGCGGCGCCCTGATCTCGCAATTGAAAAGCAAGCTGACCGAGGCCGGCCTCGACGCTACCCAGGTCAAATATGTTCGCGATATAGAGGGCAGCATCATCAGGCGCATCGAGGACATCCTCAAGCCCATGCTCGGCAGTGAGAACTACAAGGTTCAGGTGGCGGCTGACATCGACTTTTCCCAAAGCGAGCAAACGGCCGAGAGCTACCGGCCGAACAATACGCCGGAAACCACGGCCATTCGCAGTCGACAGACCAACGAATCCGCCAGCATCAACCAGTCGGCAGGCGGCGTCCCGGGCGCCCTGACCAACCAGCCGCCGGTGCCCGCCACGGCGCCACTGACCCAACCTGCCACCGGCACTTCCAACGGTCAACCGGAAAAACCGGGTGAAATTCAAGGCCGGCTTGACGCCGCTGGCGTCACGGCGCCGCTCAATGCGGTCGGCCAACCGATCAACACCAACAAAACTGCAACCGTCAATTTTGAAGTCGACAAAACCATCCGGCACACCAAGCAAGGCATGGGTGATATCCGGCGCCTGTCTGCGGCCATCGTCATCAACCATCGCAAGGATGTCGACAAAAACGGCCAGCCGGTAAACAAGGCGATTCCCGACTCGGAGATGAAGCAGATCAACGATTTGGTGCGTGAAGCCATGGGCTTTAACAAGGAGCGTGGCGACTCCATCTCGGTAGCCAATGCCCCCTTCACTGCCAGCGAAAAGCTGGACAGCAGCACGCCGCTCTGGAAGGACCCGGAAACCATCTCCTATGCCAAGGATATTTTCAAATATCTGTTGATCGCCCTGATTGTCGCCTTCCTGTTCCTGAAGGTCATCCAGCCATCGCTCAAAACGATGTTCCCATCCATGGCTGAGCGCCGCGCAGCGACAACAGCCGAAGGCGTCGCCGGCGCCGCGGGTCACGTCACGATTGCCGGCCTCGATGGCGAACCGGGTGAAGACCATGTCCGGATTGATCACTATGCCGCCAAGGTGCAAAAGGCCCGCGACATCGCGCAGGCAGATCCGAAGGCGGTAGCCAACATCATCAAGGACTGGATGGGCGCCAATGCCTCCTAACGACGACGGCCTGGAAAGAAGTGCAACCCTGCTGATCGCGCTGGGCGAGGACAACGCTTCCGAGGTGCTCAAGCACCTTGGACCACGCGAGGTGCAAAAACTCGGGCATGCCATGGCGGCACTCAAGAGCGTGCCAAGGACAACAGTAGAAAGCGTGCTGGACGAATTTCACAAGAACGCCGAAGAGCATTCGGCCGTGCACGTCGATACCGACAACTACATTCGCTCCGTACTAACCAAGGCGCTGGGCGACGACAAGGCATCGAACCTTATTTCACGCATCCTGCAAGGGGGCGAGACTTCGGGGATCGAGGGCCTGAAATGGATGGATGCAACAACCGTCGCCGATCTGATCAAGAACGAGCACCCGCAGATTATCGCAACGATTCTGGTCCATCTCGAACACGACCATTCCAGCGAGATTCTCAACCACTTCACCGAGCGCCTGCGCAACGACGTGGTGTTGCGAATAGCCACGCTCGAGGGGATTCAGCCCACCGCCTTGCGCGAACTGAATGAAGCGATGATGCGCATCCTGTCCGGCTCAACCAGCGTCAAGCGGACGGCCATGGGGGGCGTCCGCACCGTTGCCGAAATTCTCAACTTCATCGGCACCGCCAACGAAACTTCGGTCGTCGATGCGATCCGCGAATACGACCCGGACCTCGCCCAGAAGATTCTCGACGAGATGTTCGTTTTCGAAAATCTGATGGAAATCGACGATCGCTCCATCCAGCTCATTTTGCGCGAAGTTCAGTCCGACTCCCTGATCCTTGCGCTCAAGGGCGCCTCGCCCGATCTGCGCGAGAAGATTTTCAAGAACATGTCACAGCGTGCCGCCGAAATGCTGCGCGAAGACCTCGAGTCGAAGGGACCTGTCCGCCTTTCCGAAGTCGAAGGCGAACAGAAGGAAATCCTCAAGGTGGTACGTCGCCTGGCCGACGAGGGACAAATCGTCCTTGGTGGCGCCGGCGGCGAACAAATGGTCTAACCCAGGATGGCAGGCGGCGTCATACCCAAGGACAAGCTCGCGGGCTACCAGCGTTGGAACATCGGTTCGCTCGATGCCAAACCGGTGCCACACAGCCAGTCGCCGGTCGACACGGCGAGCCCCACCACGGCCATACCATCCCCCGTCCCCAGCCCGACCGAAGCACATCCTGCGCAGAGCCAGACGAGCACCGAGGAGATTGAGCGCATGCACGAGGAGGCTCGCGCCAATGGCTACAGCCTCGGCTATCGCGAAGGACTTGAAGCCGGGCAGCAGGCCATGGCAACAACGGTTGCCGAAACAACGGCGCATTTCGCCGAGCTTCTTGGCAACCTGCAGATTTCCCTGGCTCATCTTGACCAACATGTCGCCGATCAGGTCCTCAGCCTTTCCCTCGAAGTGGCGGCGCAAGTCCTTCGCGGCGCAATCAACACCCGGTCCGAGTTGCTTTTGCCGGTCATTCGCGAGGCTCTAACCGCCCTACCGCTGCATCATGCCCATGTTGTCGTCCGCCTGAATTCGGCCGACGCCAAGTTGATTCGCGAACAGATCGGCGAACAATTAGCCCAAACAGGCGCCCAGATCATTGATGACCCGGAAATTTCGCCAGGTGGATGCCTGCTGGTAGCCGGAGCAAGCGAAGTCGATGCAACGATTGAAACACGCTGGAAGCGCGTGCTTGAATCCATCGGCACCAATCCTTCGGAATGGATGAGCAAGCCTTGACTCCGCTCCCCGACCACGTCGGGCGTTGGCAGCGTTTCCTCGATGGCTGCCAGCTTGCCGCCAGCTCAGCACAACCACTCTGGCCGGCCGGCCGCCTGACCCGAATCAATGGCCTCGTCATGGAAGCTTCGGGCCTGAAGTTGCCGCTAGGCAGTTCGTGCCACATATTCCCCGCCAACGGCGCACCGATCGAAGCCGAAGTGGTCGGTTTCGCCGGCGAAAAACTTTACCTGATGCCCTCCGATGACGTTTTCGGGCTGGCCCCCGGAGCCCGCGTCATCGCCTGCGATACCCCCAACCCGGCGCCCCGGGTAGACTTTCCAATCAAGCACAAACGCCGGGCCATCGATCGCGCCAAACAGGGGCCGGTTGGCGATGAACTCCTCGGCCGGGTTCTCGATGGTGTTGGCCGCCCGCTCGACAGCAAGGGGCCGCTCCGCTCGAACCTGACCCGCCCCTTGCAGAGTCGCCCGATCAACCCGATGACCCGGGCGGCCATTGAACATCCGCTCGACGTCGGCATCCGCTCCATCAACGCTTTGCTGACCGTCGGTCGTGGTCAACGCATGGGACTTTTCGCCGGTTCTGGTGTCGGCAAATCGGTACTTCTTGGCATGATGGCTCGCTATACCGAGGCGGAAGTGATCGTTGTCGGATTGATTGGCGAGCGTGGCCGGGAAGTGAAGGAGTTCATCGAGCAGATCCTTGGCGAAGAAGGTATGCGCCGGGCCGTGGTCGTCGCTGCGCCAGCCGATACTGGCCCGCTCATGCGACTGCAGGGTGCTGCCTACGCGACGACCATTGCCGAGTACTTCCGCGACCAGGGCAAACAGGTTCTGCTGATCATGGACTCACTGACCCGTTATGCCATGGCGCAACGGGAAATTGCCCTGGCCATCGGCGAGCCTCCGGCTACCAGAGGCTATCCGCCATCGGTTTTTGCCCGCTTGCCGCAGTTGGTCGAACGGGCCGGCAACGGCCCTGAAGGCGGTGGTTCGATGACGGCCTTCTATACCGTTCTGGCCGAAGGCGATGACCAGCAGGACCCGATCGCCGATTCGGCACGCGCCATTCTCGACGGCCACATCGTCTTGTCGCGAACGCTGGCCGACGCTGGACATTACCCTGCCATCGATATCGAGCAATCGATCAGTCGCGCCATGGTCAACCTGATCGAACCAGCGCAACTCGATCAGATTCGTCGTTTCAAGGTGCTTTTTGCCCGTTACCAGCGCTCGCGCGACCTGATTTCGGTCGGCGCTTATTCGCCGGGCTCCGACCCCGTGCTGGATCAGGCGATCAATCTCTATCCGCGCATGGAAGCCTTTCTTCAGCAGCAACTGACTGAGCAAGCCGATTTTGCGAGCAGCGTCAGCGCCCTTTCTGCGCTGTTCCCTTAAGCCATGGCGAACAAATTTTCGTTACAGCCGTTGCTGGAACTGATGCAGACCCGCACCGACGAAGCCACGCGCCAGCTTGGCCAGTTGATTGCCGCCGAACAAAGCGCCCGGAGCCGCCTGCAAATGCTGGAGGAATATCGTGCTGATTATGCGGTCAAATTGCGCGAGGCCTGCCAGCAAGGGCTGACACCAATGGCACTGCGTAACTACCAGGACTTTCTGGCCCGTATCGACGAAGCAATCGGCCAGCAAACACTGGCCGTTCGCCATTCGGAGCAGAATACAGCGAGCGGTCAGGAAAACTGGAAAGAACAGAACAAGCGCCTGAAAGCCATCGACACCCTCTCGCATCGACACGATGTGCGCGAAAAAGTGCTCGACAACAAACAGCAACAAAAAATCCAGGAAGAACACACGGCACGCAAATATGCCGTGCGCAACGAAGAAGAATCTGACTGATATCAGGCACATGCCTTGCTTACTTTGATGGCATCTCCATGCACCTCAAGGTCTGATCATGAGCATTCCGGCAGTTTCCAGTGTGATCGCCACCATCGGCGGAAAAGCGGCCTTGCCCGGGCTCGGAGAAATGGTCACGGAGAACGGCTTGCCGCTCGACTTCGCCGCCCTTCTTGCCGAACAGATTCCATCATCAGGTCAGACCACAGCGGCTTTGCTAGCGGCCGAAAGCATCCCGGCTGGCCAACAACCGAACGCTGAGTTACTCAGCGAGATCATCGCCCAGACAAGCTTGGCGAAAGACAAGCCATTGCCCGCCCCCCCGGTCATTGAGGGAAACGCCGAGGATGTGCTGGCAGCGCTATCCGCCAGCCCCAGCCTGCCCCCAACGACCATCACCGAACCTGAGCGCAAAAAAGAAACCGAAGACAAGGAGAAGGCGCTCGCGGCCAGTTCGCCCACCATCCCGACAGACCCGGGCTTGGCAGCCCAGTACGTCGTACCCATGGCCACTCCACCCGTCCAGAATCGCCTCCCGGAGAGTGTCGACCGCAACAAACCGGACAGCCCCCCGCATATGGCCAAGGCTGAAGGCATCGAGGCCACGGGCAAGGAGGGACGCCCGGCCGTGCCTGAACAGAGGGGCTCACTCCTCTCCGGCAACACGCCGATGGCCAGCCCCACCACCACAGCAGCGACCCCGGTTAGCGAATTGCGGATTCCTCCGCGCTCAGACACGGCGAATGCGGCAATTCTTGCCGGCGACTCGAATCCTGGCAACAGCGGCTCGACGCCCGCCTTCGCAACAGCACTGGCGGCGACCGGGGCGGCCAATGGCACAGCGGCCGCAACGCAACAAACACTCCCGCCGGCCATCACCAGCGCAATCAATTCACCAAACTGGACTCAGGATTTTGGTTCCCGTGTCGTCTGGCTGGCCAAAAACGACCAGCAGGTCGCCCAGATCAACATCAACCCGCCGCAACTGGGTCCGATCCAGATCACCATTTCGATCAATGGGGACCAGACCACCGCCGCATTCGCCTCGTCACATCCGGAAGTCCGCCAGGCCATTCAGGACTCCCTGCCTCAACTGCGAGAAATGTTCGCGAATGCCGGCATCAGCCTCGGCCAAGCCAATGTTGGCAGCCAATTGCCTTCGCAGAACCGCGAAGCGGCTTATCAATTTGCCAATGAAGCCCGCACCACCGGGGAAAACGCTATACTTTCGCCCGATAGTCACGCAAGCTCCAACCCGGCTGGAATACCCATTCAGCGGGGAAGAGGTTTGGTAGACCTGTTCGCATAACCGGATCGTCATGATCGAGTAGAAAGGGAGAGACAATGGCCAAGGATGCCAAGCCAGCCGAAGAAGGGGCAGAAGCCCCCCCAAAAAAAAGCAAAAAACTGTTGATCATCATCCTTGCCGTCGTTCTTCTGGTCGTTCTGGGTGGAGGCGCAGCCTTCATGTTGCTCAAGCCGGGCGATCACGCCGAGGACGACGAAGAGAACGCCGAAGAAACGGCCAAGCCGGCGAAAAAGAAAGACAAGAAAAAGGACAAGGAAGCCCATCCTGTCTTTATCAATCTGGACGCGTTTACGGTCAATTTGGTGCCCGAGACTGGCGATCAGTATCTGCAGGTAGCGCTCTCGCTTGAAGTTGAAGATGCGACCGCCGAGCCGGACATCAAAACCAAGATGCCGAAGATTCGCAACAATCTGACGCTCTTGCTGTCATCGAAAAAGGCATCGGAACTCTTGCCCAAGGCTGGCAAGGAACAACTGGCGGAAGCCCTCAAGGACGAGATCAATTCCGTCATCGAGCCCCCCGTCAAGAACAAGAAAGGTGTAGCCGAAGCACCTGACGGCCCGGTCAAGGCAGTCCTGTTCACCTCATTCATTATTCAGTAAGGATTCATGGCAGGAGATTTCCTATCCCAGGACGAGGTTGACGCCCTACTCAAGGGCGTCACCGGCGAGACCGACGAACCCGACGATAGCGAAGGGGAAGGCGGCGGGATACGTTCGTACAATCTTGGCACCCAGGAACGGATCGTCCGCGGCCGGATGCCGACGCTGGAACTGGTCAACGAGCGCTTCGCGCGCTACCTGCGCATTGGCCTGTTCAACTACATGCATCGCAATGCGGAAATATCGGTCGGCCCGATCCGTGTGCAGAAATACAGCGAGTTCATCCGCAACCTGGTCGTCCCGACCAACCTGAATCTGGTCATCGCCAAGCCCTTGCGCGGCACGGCGCTGTTCGTCTTCGATCCAAATCTGGTGTTTCTGGTCGTCGACAACATGTTCGGCGGTGATGGCCGTTTTCACACCCGGGTTGAAGGGCGTGATTTCACGGCCACCGAACAGCGCATCATCCAGGGTTTGCTGAACGTCGTCTTCGCCGAGTACAGCAAATCGTGGAAACCCGTCTACGACATCAACTTCGAATACATTCGTTCGGAGATGAACTCGCAGTTCGCCAACATCGCGACGCCATCCGAAATCGTTGTTTCAACGACCTTCACGCTTGAATTCGGCGGCGCGACGGCAGACATGCACATCTGCTTTCCCTACTCGATGCTCGAGCCGATCCGTGACCTGCTCTACAGCACGATGCAAAGCGACCAGCTTTCGACCGACAAGCGCTGGATCGGTACGCTGCGCAAACAGTTGCAAGGGGCGGAAGTTGAAATCGTCGCGCACCTGGGAACGGGAAAAATATCGCTGCGCGAAATTCTGAACCTCAAGGAGGGCGACGTCATTCCCCTCAACCTGTCGCCAAGAATCGAAGCGCAGGTGGATAACGTGCCCTTGATGGAATGTACCTATGGCCAGCAAAATGGCCAGTACGCACTTAAAGTCGAGCGATTCATCGCTGCTTCGCCCGACGCACCGCCCGGGGAACCGGTGATGGGAGAGAAAAATGGCTGACGATATCGAAAACATGGAAACCCCCGCCGAGGACGCCGGCCAGATCAGCGAGGATGACTGGGCTGCCGCCATGGCGGAACAGGTCGTCAGCGATGGCGCCGCGGCCACCGCCCAACCGGCTGACATCTTTCCGTCCTTCTCTGCGCCATTGGGCCAGGGCGGGATAATGAACGAACTCGACATGATTCTCGACATTCCTGTCCAGATCACCGTCGAGCTTGGCCGGACCAAGATCACAATCAAGAATCTGCTGCAGCTGGCGCACGGCTCGGTCGTCGAACTCGACGCGATGGCTGGCGAGCCGATGGACGTCCTGGTCAATGGCACACTCATCGCGCAAGGCGAAGTCGTCGTCGTCAATGACAAATTCGGTATCCGCCTGACCGACATCATCACGCCCTCGGAGCGCATGCGTAAGCTCAACCGCTGATCGGCACCCGGCGTTGCCATTGGCGGCGCCAGCCAGGCTTTCATTTTTGGGCATTTTTTCCGGTTGACCGTAGCAGCGTCTATTTTCGGGTTTGGGTTTAAGATAGCGCCCTGACTCCTTCCGAACGCGACTTCCGACTTGCTGCGCCTACTCACTCCCCTGCTGCTGCCGCTCTCCGCGTGGGGTAGCGATGCCGCCAACCCGGGCATTCCGGCCGGCACCTACCTGCAGGCAACCCTGGCCCTGCTCCTCATCCTCGGACTGCTGTTCGGCACCGCCTGGCTGGCCCGCAAGCTGTCGGGCGGCAAGGGATTCGGCCAGGGCAGCATGAAAATCGTCGGCGGCGTGGCGCTTGGCCCGCGCGAACGTATCGTACTGGTCGAGGTGGGTGACACATGGCTGGTCGTCGGTATCGTTCCCGGACAAATTCGCACCCTGCATCAACTCCCCAAGGGAACAGCTTTGG
Source organism: Ferribacterium limneticum (assembly GCF_020510565.1). Lineage (NCBI taxonomy): Bacteria > Pseudomonadati > Pseudomonadota > Betaproteobacteria > Rhodocyclales > Azonexaceae > Ferribacterium > Ferribacterium limneticum. Next base: position 827,648 of record NZ_CP075189.1, on the reverse strand, counting down.
ATATTGAATCGGCCACCGGCGCAGCGCAAGCGCCGTTTGCCCAGTGGCTCAAATCCATCAGAGAGCGCCAGAACAATGCTTAGGCGCACCATCCTCGGGCTGAGCCTGCTTCTCCCCCCGATTCTGGCCATGGCCCAGGTCGGCGGTCTGCCTTCAGTCACCAGCACGCCCGGCAGCGGCGGCGGGACTACCTACAGCCTGACCATCGAGACCCTGGTCCTTCTTACCGCACTGACCTTCCTGCCAGCCGTCATCCTGATGATGACGAGCTTTACCCGCATCATCATCGTGCTCTCCTTGCTCCGCCATGCCATGGGAACGCAAACCTCACCGCCGAACCAGATTCTGGTCGGGCTGGCGCTGTTCCTGACCTTCTTCGTCATGTCACCGACCCTCGACAAGGTCTACACCGACGCCTATCTTCCGCTCTCGGAAAACAAGATCAATATCGCTCAGGCCGGCGAACGGGCCGCGGTTCCTATGCGCAGCTTCATGCTCCGGCAGACCCGGGAAGCCGATATCGCCATGCTGGCGAACGTCGCCAAAGCCGACAAATTCGAAAAGCCCGAAGACATCCCGCTGCGCGTGCTGATTCCCGCTTTCGTCATCAGCGAACTGAAGACCGCGTTCCAGATCGGCTTCATCATATTCATCCCCTTCCTGATCATTGACATGGTGGTCGCCAGTTTGCTCATGTCGATGGGCATGATGATGATGTCGCCGGTCATGGTCGCCCTGCCCTTCAAGCTGATGCTCTTCGTTCTGGTTGATGGCTGGCATCTGGTCATCGGCTCGCTGGTCAAAAGCTTCAACCCATGACGCCGGGCGTCGTCATGGAAATCGGCCGGCAGGCCATTGAGGTCACGTTGGTCATGGCGGCGCCGATGCTGCTCTCGGCTCTGGTCGTCGGCTTGATCGTCAGTATCTTTCAGGCGGCGACCCAGCTTAACGAAGCGACCCTGCAGTTTGTCCCGAAACTGGTCGTCATGTTCATGGTCCTGATCCTCGTCGGCCCCTGGATGCTGGAATACATGATGGACTACATCCAGCGTCTGTTCGAAAGCATTCCGCAGCTGATCGGCTGACCATGCTCAGCATAACCACGGCACAACTGGACGCCTGGATTGTTGCCTTTGCCTATCCGCTGACCCGCATTCTGGCCTTTATCGCCACCTCGCCACTTTGGGGCTCAGCGGGCATTCCCCAGCGCACCCGGCTCCTTCTCGGCATTGCTATCGCCATGGCCATCGCCCCGGCCCTGCCCCCCATGCCAACCGTCGCGCCAGCCTCGCTGGCCGGCCTCTGGATACTGGCGCAGCAAATGCTGATCGGCATCGGCATGGGCTTCGCTGCCCGCATTGTCTTCGCCGCCGTCGATGTCGCCGGCGAATTCATCGGTGCCCAGATGGGACTGGGCTTCGCAACCGCCTACGACCCTTTGAGCTCCTCGCAAACGCCGGTGATCGGCGAGTTCATCGGGCTCATCAGCTTCCTGCTATTTCTCTCACTGAATGGCCACCTGATGTATGTCGCCACGCTGGCGCAGAGCTTTTACGCCATACCGGTCAGCGCAACACCCTTGGCGGCGGCTAGCTGGCTGAATCTGGTCGAACTCGGGTCAAAAATGTTTTCGGTCGGGGTATTGCTCTCGCTCCCCGTGGTGGTCGCTCTGATGATCACCAATATTGCGCTGGCCGTCCTCACCCGGGCCGCACCCCAACTGAATATTTTTGCGCTCGGTTTCCCGCTCACGATGATCGGCGGCTTCATCGCCCTGGCCGTCAGCATGAACTATCTGGCCACTCCGTTGCAGGCGCTCTACGAATATGCACTGAGCGCAATACTGGGCTTCGCCGTCCCCGCCAATCAGTAGCGCTCATTCATTTTGTAGGAATCAGCATCCTGGCGCTGTACCAGGCGTATCGTTCCCTCTGCCATGCGCCGGGCACCAATGGTTTGGGAATCGATCCCTTCGGTATATTCCAGAATCTGATAGCTGGAAAAACCATTTTCGTATTGCAACTGGCTGGCCCGCCGCTTGAGTATCTGCACCGATTCGCCGGCGCCACCAGTATGGTAGCGCTTCATCTTCATCGAGAAACGATAGACATCCGGCGACAGCTTGGACTCCTCGATCTCCCAGTTCGGCGCCAACGGATCGTAAACCAGATAGATCGCTGCCCCGACCACGGCTGCCGTTGCCAGCGACGAGAGACTCAAGCTGGTCTTGGCGGTGAGCTGAATGGTCTCGTTCGGAATCAGGGGGCTTCCCCCGCAACCTGCCAGACAGGCTGCTGCGATCAGCGCGGCACCCGTTCTTTTCATAGGTAGTTGAACAGCGACATCTGGCTAACCTGCTGGAAGGAAAGCTGCGCCGCCTCAAGCACCATTTTCTGGTTGGCCATATCGGAAATCGCCCTGGTGTAATCAAGCTCCTGAAGGTTCTTCAAGTCGGTCTGATATTGCAGATCACGATCTGTGCCTGCAAGACTTAAGTTCTCCAGTTCAAGCCGTCGGGCACCAATCGATGTCTGCGCCGTCACCAAATGATCAAATCCTTGATTGAGATTTTGGCGAATCAACGACATCTCATTTTTGAAAGCCGCCTTAGTCGAATCATTGCTCGAAACATTACTTTCCAGAGCTTTGATCAGGTTATCCAGAGTCTTGAAAATATCCTGATTGCTGGCAGGCTGAGCCGTAAAGGTATCACCAACAGCAGGGGTACCAGAAATATTGATCTTGATCTGCTGCGTAGCCGGGCCCATCAAAATATCAGAACCCGGGGTGTAAATTTGACCTGTCAGAGAAGGGGTAGCAGCCCCATTCACGTACACGTCGTACACACCAGGTGCAGTAAAAGTGAGTTGATAGGTGCTGTCGTTATAACCGGAAACTGTCGAAGACGCGCCGAGAACGCCAGTTCCCGTATTGGCACCACCGGCACTCGCCATGAATTGCCCGTTCCCCTGTGGAATCCGCATAAAAAGGGCACTGCCCGATTCCGAGACATCCATGATGCGCCCTGATTCAACTTGTAACTGACGACGACCGTCGTCGCCATGGTAGGTAGTGGTACGACTACCCGGCGATCCAGAAATGGCAAAGGGTTCGGTGTCGCCACGAAAACCAGAAAAGACATGCTGTCCCATGCCATCCGAACTATTCGCCAGACCAAGCAATGCATCGAAGCTCTCACGAATATCGAACGCGATCGCCTGCCGACTTTTATCGTCAAGGGTTTCGTTTCCCGCCTCTACGGCCCGCACCATTACGTTCCCGAGCAGGTCGCTGGCGCTCCTCAAGGTACTTTCCATACCTGCCAGCTGACTTTCTGCATTTCCCTGATTATCAATAAACTGCGCATTGATAGACTGTTTCTGGCTGATAACAACCGCCTGGGCCGCTGCAACCGGATCATCAGAGGGGGTCAGGATACGACGCCCGGTCGACATCTGATTTTGCAGTTTGTACAAATTCGTCTGCAACTGCAGCATGTTCTGGGTGCCGGTATCGAACATCATCGAAGTGCTTATACGCATGATGCTATTCCTTAGTTGGCGATGCCGAGAAGCGTGTCAAACAGCTTCGAAGCAATATCGAGCGATCTGGCCGAGGCCTGATAAGCCTGTTGATAGCGGATGAGGTTAGCAGCTTCCTCGTCAAGGTTGACCCCGGACACCGACGAACGGGCCAGTTCGTTCTGCTTGAGGAGTGCTTGCTGCGCCTCCCCGCTAACCTTGACCTGGCGAGTCACCGAACCGACACCGCTGACCAGGCTTGCGTAGCTTCCCTGATACGTCGCTCGCCCACCTTCCATCGTGTTTTGTGTCTGCAACGCCGCCAGCTTGACTGCGTTTCGACTATCCGAAACGCCACTGGTATTCGTGTTGATGCTGAAACTGTCACCGTTAGCCGGGGTACCGGAAATATCGATCGAAATACCGTTGTAGGTAATGCGGGCCAGTTCCGAGCCTGCATTCAATCGATTGATCGACCCAACAGCGATGGCCAACGTGGTTCCGTCAGCATAAGTTGCGCTCACCGTTCCCGTTGCAGGTTGTCCGAAGGTAAAAGCACCGCTCCCCTGACTGTAAGTAAACCCGGCAGGAAGGTTCGCCAACGAGTACCCCGGGCTAACAGCTCCCTGGCTAACCTGCAACGAGCCGGTATTCCCTGACCCCAGCGTTGTCACACTTGGCGCTGCCACAGCAATCCGCTTTACATCGGAAGCAATCGACGCATTAACCTGAAAGTTTTGCGCCGCGTCGCGGGTTGGCTGGATCCGGTAATCCACGCCAACCGTCGGCACACTCCCGCCAAGCGAAAAGCCCTCGCCAACAATCAGGGCATTCAAATCAGCCACACTCGCAGCCGCCCCGGTAGAGGGAAATACCACACCATCGGACAGTCGCGTCAGCGTCATGCTGGTCGCTGAAGTAGCGGTGAGAACATAGTCGCTGCCAGTCAGACTGGTTTTGAAGTTCCCGGTCGCCGGATCGCCGGTCGGGGCCAGGAAACTGGCCGTTACCGAATTGGCACCGCTTGCAGTGGCAAGCACTTTGGGCGCCGATATCTCAAAAAAATTCGCCTGAAAGCCGGTCGTCGCGGAGGTCTGGTTCAAACCATCCAGATCCTGCCCCAACGCGTGCTGGGCATTAAAGGTCAAAGCCATTGACGCAGCAATCTGTCCGAGCGTATTTGCCGCATCATCCAACGAATTGTTGCGGAACTTCATCAAGCCACCGAGGGCACCACCCTCAATCAAGGATTCCGAGAGTTCCTGGACAACCCCTGATTGCCCCTGCAAGCCAACCACGACCCGTTCAGGATCGGAGCTGGAGGTGATTGGAAGTAGTTTGTTGACGACCGAACCAACCACCAGTTGCTGGCCGTTACCGACAAAAACGTTGAAATTCCCGATTGAGTCCTCGACGGTCGTCACCCGCACGTGCTTGTTCATTTCGGCAACAAGTTGGTCGCGCAGATCCAGCAGATCGTTGGGGGGCTGATTGGTCGCGGCTTCAGCACGCGTGATCTGGCCATTCACTTCAGCAAGCTGTTGAGCATATACATTGATTAGCTCGATTTCGCCGCTTATTTCGCCATTGACGCTATCGTAAAGCTCGCCTAGACGCGTCGACATCGAACTGAATCGCTCTGCCAACGCTTCCGCCGATGACAACATGCTCTGGCGTGCCGAGACGAGAGATGGATTGGCTGCGACCTGCTGCACACCTGTAAAAAAATCCTGCATGGCAGGGGCCAGACCAGAATTCGGATCCCCCAGCATATTGTCGATCTGGCTCAGTTTGGCCAACTGCATTTCGGACTCGGAAGCGCTGGCCTGAGCAGCAAATGTCTGTGCGGTCAGATATTTATCGTAGGCACGACGAACGGTATCTACGGTGGTGCCGCTACCGAAGTAACCAGACCCCGTCAGCCGCGGGATGCCGGCCGACTGCTGGATATACTGGCGGCTGTAGCCTGGCGTATTGGCATTCGCAATGTTGTGCTGAGTCGCCTCAAGTCCCAGTTGCGCTGCATGGATTCCGGTAATCCCGATTGAAAGCATTCCGCTGCTCATGGCAATTCCTTTACTCTACTGCTCTGTTAACGGCCCCGAATCCAAAACATTGAGAGCGGATTAACCAATAAGGGCCTGGCGCAGTGTCGGACCATTGATGATGCGCGAGAGCTTGTCGGCGTACATTGGATCAGTGGCATACCCTGCTTGCTGCAAACGTCTTGCAAACTCTGTGCCATCCTGCGAGCCGATCACGCCGGTATAGCGCGGGCTGTTGCGAAGCAAATTGGCGTAATCGCGAAAGCAATCTTCATAGGATGCGTAGGCGCGGAAACGTTCAGTTACCTTGGTCGGCTGACCATCGACATATTCGGTGGTGGCCGCCTCAACGGTATCGCCCGTCCAGCTTTTTCCGGCCTTGATACCGAACAGGTTGAAGCTGTTGGTCCCGTCTGCCTTGCGGATCTCACCCCGTCCCCAACCGCTCTCAAGAGCTGAATGACCAATTAAAAAAACGGGTGGAATTCCGGTTGACCGTGAGGCTTCGACCGCATGCGGCCAGACGCGATTGACAAACTCGCGCGAGGAGGCCGGCGCCTCCTGGCTGACGGTTGGCGTTACCGACGCATTGGCGCCATAAGAGGCTGAGGTTGGCAGGCCACTCAAAACCGGTCTGTGCTGCAGATGACTCACGTCGGAAACGGCAAGCGGCAAATCCTTGGCGGCAGCAGTTGCCGGCGCTAGCAATTCTTCCTGCCCCTTCGCCGTCTCCAGATGCCGCCCCAACTGCTGCTCGATCAACCGGGCAAACCCGACGCCGCCACGACTCGACGCCATGTTCTGCGCCATCTGCTGATCAAGCATGCCGGTATAGAAACGTGACTGATCGCTGTTGAGCATCCCGTCCTGCGGCGTTGCATCGCGCATGCTCTTCATGACCATCTGCAGAAAAAGGGCTTCGAATTGCTGCGCCGCAGCCTTCAGGCCCTGTTTCGGATCTTTCTGAAACTGGGCGCGGATATCCTGCGAGCCTTTGACATCGAAGGCCGCACGGTTCGGCGTATCCTGAATTTTCATCGAGCCGAATACCGCTCAGATGACTTCAAGTTCGGCACGCAGGGCACCAGCAGCCTTCATGGCCTGAAGAATGGCCAGAAGATCCAGTGGATTGGCGCCAAGGGCATTGAGCGCCCTGACTACATCGGCCAGATTGGCCCCGGCCTTGACGTTCATCAGGCTGCCATTTGCTTGCGTAACCTGGATATCAGCCGGCTGCCCGGTTGCCCGATTACCCGCATCGACAACCACAGAAAGGCTGCCATGCGCGACCGCACAAGGGTCGAGCGTGACCTTCTGATTCATGACCACCGAACCGGTGCGTGGATTGATGACCACCAACGCACTGCCGACCGCCGGTTTGACGTCGAGATTTTCCAGGCGCCCAAGGAAGGCAACGCGCGCATCAATATCGTCTGGCGCGCGCACCGCAATCCGCCGACCATCAACGGCACGAGCAGTCCCTGGTGATATCGCGCGGTTGATCGCCTCAACCATATTTTGCACTGTTCCGAAATCAGTATTGGCCAGCTCGTAGTAGATAAAGCCACCCTGGCCTACCGCCGTTGGAACATCGCGTTCGATCGTTGCACCACCGGGGACTCTTCCCGCCGAAAGGTGGTTAACCGCAACTTTCGAACCACCGGATGAGGCTCCAACGCCACCAACCAGAACGTTTCCCTGAGCGACGGCATAGACCTGCCCATCCCCCCCCTTCAACTGCGTCATCAACAACGTGCCGCCGCGCAAGCTTTTAGCATTGCCCATGGACGAAACGGTGATGTCGATGGGCTGCCCCGGTTTGGAGAATGGCGGCATGACTGCAGTAACCATCACGGCTGCCACATTTTTCAACTGGAGTTTCGTTGCTTGCTCGGTCGTCAAATTGATGCCGAGTTGCGACAGCATGTTGCCCATGGCCTGGGTCGTAAACGGTGTTTGCGTCGTCTGGTCGCCAGTATTATCCAAGCCGACCACGATGCCATAGCCAATCAACTGGTTGTTACGCACCCCTTGAATCGATGCGAGGTCCTTGATGCGCTCGGCAAACGCTGGCTGGCCGCAAAGCGGCAGAAGGCAAGCGGCCACAATTGCCGCCTGCCGGTACCAATTGCCGCCAAATGTCTTCATGATCCGTCTCCGCCTTAATGTTTCCTAGAATGGCAAGACATTAAGGAAGAATCGTGCCATCCAGCCCATGATCTGCCCTTCGCTAACCTGACCAGCCGATTTGTACTCAATTCGGGCATCCGCCACCTTTGAAGATTCGATCGAATTCGAGAAATCGACAAAACTCGGGTTGATCACACCGGACACCCGGACAAATTCCTGCTCTTGGCCAATTGCCAATTGCTTTTCACCGGAAACCAGCAGATTCCCGTTGGGCATGACGTCAATGACCGTCACGGTGATGTTGCCGGTGAACACATTGTTATTTGCCGCCTCACCCTTGCCACTGAACGCGGTTGAGCTCGTGGCCCCGAGGTCCACGCCCAACAATCCCTTGCCCGGCAAGCCGGCCAGCGTGCTGACCGACGCCTTTTGGGCATTCGACTTGTCGACCTTGTTGTTCGACTTGGCCGAGGCCGTGGTGCTCTCGGTAATCTTGATCGTGATCGTGTCACCGACAAAGCGGGCCCGACGGTCTTCAAACAGTGGACGGCTATAGGCCGCTTGGTAAATCGCACCATTTGTGACAGAGGACTCCATGCGCGGAGACGGGCGAGCCGACATCGGCTGGTGCACATTGGTCGGCGGCGTCGTCGCACAGGCGCTTGTCAATACAACAGCCAGCAAGGCCAGACGTTTCATGGTTTCACCTCATAGCTGGGTCAGGCGCCCGAGCATTGCATCGGAGACCGACACCACTTTCGAATTCAGTTCGTAGGCTCTCTGGGTCTGGATCATGGTGACAAGCTCTTCGGCGACATTGACATTGGAAGTTTCAACATAGCCCTGATTGGTCACCCCAGCGCCATTGGTTCCCGGCGTATTGGGGGTTGGCGTTCCGCTCGCAGCCGTTTCCAGAAACAGATTCTGACCGATCGCCTGCAAGCCACCGTTATTGACAAAGGTGGCCAGTTGAATAGAACCGATCTGGGTCGCAGCAGCTGTTCCGGACTGAGTGACCGTCACCGTGCCATCAGTGCCGATCGAAACTGAGAGCGCGTTAGCAGGTATCGTGATGTTAGGTTGCAGAGGGTAGCCATCGGCAGTAACGATCTGCCCCTGATTGTCTCTCTGAAAGGAGCCGTCTCGCGTGTACCCAGTCGTTCCATCCGGCAGAAGTATCTGGAAGAAACCGCTCCCTTGAACAGCCACATCCAGCGTGTTGTCGGTTTTCTGAAGATTGCCCTGGGTGTATAGGCGAGCCGTTGCCACCGGACGCGCTCCGGCCCCCAACTGCAATCCAGTCGGAATTTGCGATTGCTGTGACGATTGCGCGCCAGGCTGACGCAGGTTCTGATAGAGCAGATCCTCGAAGACTGCCCGGGAACGCTTGAAACCGTTCGTTCCGACGTTGGCCAGATTGTTGGCGATAACATCGAGCTGGGTTTGCTGGGCATCGAGTCCGGTTCGGGCTATCCACAGGGAACGGATCATGATTAGGTCCTATCAGGAATTCAATGAAAGCAGTTGATCGGCACGCTGGGCATTGGTATCTGCCGTCTGCAGCATCTTGATCTGCATTTCGAACTGCCGGGAGAGGCTGATCAGGTTGACCATCGCATCCGTCACATTGACGTTACTGCCTTCCAGCGCGCCCGAAGCAACGCGAACCGTTGCATCCGCCTCCGCGGGCTGGCCGCTGCGCAAGCGAAACAGGCCGTCGGCACCACGCACAAGATCTGCCTCCGGGGGGTTCACCAACTTCAGACGCCCGATCGCATTGGAATTGTTCGGCGTGCCAAAACTGGGCACGACGGAAACCGTCCCGTCGGGGGCAATTTCAATATTGTTATCAGGCGGCACGTTGATCGGCCCACCGTCGCCTGCCACCGGGTAACCACTCTTGGTCTGCAGCAACCCTGTCACATCGACATCCAGACTACCGGCGCGGGTATAGGCCTCGCTGCCATCCGGCATTTGCACAGCCAGCCAGCCACGTCCCTGAACCGAAACATCGAGGTTGCGGCCGGTAAACATCACCGGACCTTCGCTGAAAACATCGCTGACGGATGCGTCGACCACGAATGCCCGGGTCGGCATGGCATCGCTCAGAATCGGCACCGCCCGAAAACGATGCTCCTGCGCCTTGAAACCGACCGTGCTGGCATTGGCGAGGTTGTTGGCAGTGCCGGCCTGCTGCATGAAGACATGCTTGGCACCGGTCATGGCGGTATAAATCAGGCGATCCACGGTGAACTCGAAAAAAGGTCAAAAATCGAAATTAGCGGATATTCACGAGGGTCTGCAGAATCTGATCCTGCGTCTTGATTGACTGGGCGCTGGCCTGGTAATTGCGCTGCTGGACAATCAGATTGACCAGTTCGGCCGTCAGGTCGACGTTCGACTCTTCGACAGCCGACGCTTGCAGCACCCCGAAAATACCGGTATTCGGATTCCCCGGGGTCGGTTGCCCAGAGTCGGCAGTTTCCGACCACTGGTTGTTACCGATCGAGGAAAGACCATTCGGGTTGCGGAAGTTGAACAAGGCAACCTGACCAATATCGCGCGTCTGGCCGTTGTCGTAGCGGGCTTGAACGATACCGTCCTTGGAAACACTGACGCCCGCAAGGTTGCCCGGAGCAAAACCATTTTGCGTCAGATCATTGACGGCAAACGGGCTGCCAAACTGGGTCATGTTCGAGACGTCGATATCAAAAGTCAGTGGTGTTACGGCGCCAGTGGTTACGGCGTAGCTCTTGTTTATCGAACCAGCAGAAGTCAGGACCCCCGACGAATTGAAGGTTACCGTACCGGCCGTTTCAGCCACAGTTGGCGCATTTCCATCCATGCGGGTGTACAAGGTCCACTGATTGGGTGTCGCCGTCTTCAAAAAATAGTAGGACAGGGTATGAGGGTTACCCAACGAGTCGTAGACCGTCATGGCTGTCGAACTGTTGTAGGTGTCTGGATCGGCCGGATCGAATGGGGCCTGTGCCGGTTGCGCCTGACGAGAATCCAGATTGGCCGTCACGCCAGCCGTACTGGTTGGATTCGGTGTCCCCGTAACGAAATCAACCTTAAGCTGATCGGTCGGCGGTTGCTGAGGAATGCTGCCAGTGGCGTCGGCGAGCACGCCAAGGAGTTTCCGGTTCTGGTCATTGATGATGAACCCATCCTTGTCCAGGTGGAACTGGCCGTTACGCGAATAACTGACCGAGCCGTTCTGGGTCAAACCAAAAAATCCAGTACCGTTGATGGCAATATCCAGCGGGTTATTTGTCGCGGTAATGTTGCCCTGCGTATATTGCTGCAGAACGCCACTCAACGTGCTACCAATACCAATCTGCGAACCGCCGCCCCCCTGAAGTGAGGCGCCATAGACGTCGGCGAAATGGGTGGCTGACGACTTGAAGCCGACGGTCGATGCGTTGGCAATGTTGTTACCGGCAACGTCCAGCGCCTTGGAAGAGGAAGCCAGACCGCTCAAACCTTGTTGGAATGCCATGATGTGCTCCTTGACTCAATCTCAAAAAATCTGTTCGACTGCGCTGAAATCAACCAGGCCTGTGCCCGGAATTTCAAGCTGGAAGCCGTTCTGTCCTCTTACAAGAGCAGATACCGTGCCAACCTCCAATGCAGTCGTCGTCACCTTATTGCTGCCTTGCGTGGCTTGCACAGAGAACTGATAGCTTCCGTTGGCCAAACGGGTTCCGTCGGCATTGTTGCCATCCCAGATAAAATTAATCACGCCGGCCTTTTGCGCCCCCAGGTCTTCCTGCGCCACCTTGACGCCATTTGCATCGCTGATCACGATACTGACCTTGTCTGCATCGCCATCCAGCTTCACACCGCCCAGCGCGCCGTTGTCGCCCAGCGGCAGAGAATTGCCGGCGGCAAGGACATTTTTGCCGACCAGCGATGAGGACTGCATGGAGAGCGCGTCGCTGTAGGAGGTCAGCAGCTTCTGCATGGTCGTGTTCAGGCTGTCGATGCCCTTGACGGTATTGATCTGTGCCAACTGACTGGTGATTTCCGCGTTGTCCATCGGATTCAGCGGATCCTGGTTCTGCATCTGGGTAACCAGCATGGTCAGGAAGCGATCGCCCAGCTGGTCAGCCGTGCTTGTCGTCGAACTCTTGCTTTCGGAAAGTTGCTGTAAAACCGAGTTGACCGTGGGAGTACTTGTAACACCGCTCATGATGCGTCTCCTTATTGACCGATCTGCAGCGTGCGCAGCATCATGGTCTTTGCAGTATTCATGACCTCGACATTCGTTTGGTACGAGCGCGAGGCGGAAATCATGTTGGTCATTTCTTCGACCACATTGACATTCGGGAAGGCGACATAGCCTTTTTCATCAGCTGCCGGATTCTTGGGGTCATACACGACGCGAGGGGGAGAGGCATCATCGACCACTTGACGCACGCGCACCCCCTTCGAAATATCACCAACGCCCCCCATCGGCGTCGCCTCGAATACCACCTGTTTGGCGCGGTAAGGCTGCCCGTCCGATGACACAATACTGTCCGCGTTGGCCAGATTGGAGGCCACTGCGTTGAGGCGCATCGACTGCGCAGTCATGGCGCTCGAGGACACCTGGAATACGTTAAAGAGGCTCATTCAATCTCTCCTTAGCTTTGAGTCGAGCTCATAGCACTACGCAAGCCCTGGAACTTGTTACTTATCAATTGGGTGAGAATCTGGTACTGGAGGGCGTTATCAGTGATCTGAGCGCGCTCGACATCCATATCGACAGTGTTGCCATCAACGGCAGACTGAGTCTCGGTGCGATATTGCAAGGAACCGGGGCCACTCACTCCATTACCGGCTTGATGGGCGCCGGACGTCATCGCCATGCTCAACGAACCAGTATCGGCGCGTCCGGTCAGCGCATTCTGCATGGCCGACTTGAAATCAATATCGCGAGCCTTGAAATGCGGCGTATCAGCATTGGCGATATTCGATGCCAACACCTGGTGGCGCTGCGTGCGCAAATCGAGAGCTTTACTTAGAACCGAGAAGTTTTGCGCGATATTTGCCATGGAGGCCTCCAACAATTGTTGAAGAACAAAAAGCACACTCCATGCCACAGCGAAATTGATACGCAGCAAACGCCCCAATAGGGCAAAATGCAACCATGCCAATGCGTCTCCTTGCCCTGCTTTGCTTGCTCCCCCATAGCCTGCTCACTCTTGCGGCAGACTCAGCAACCATTCTCGATACGGCTGAACAACATATTCGTCTGCAAACGAAAAATCTTCCCGGCAAAACAACGATCACGATGGGGCAGCTCGATGCCAGCAAACTTTCACCGTGTTCAGCACTTGAGGCATTTACACCACAAGGCAGCAAAATCGTTGGACGAACCCACATCGGTGTCCGTTGCTTGGCACCTAATAGCTGGACCGTTCTAGTGCCGGCTCAAATTGCCGTAGCCGGCAACTATGTCACGACCAGCCGACCATTAATTGCCGGTCAGGTAATTCGCGAATCGGATCTGGTCACACTCAGTGGCGACGTCTCCCACTTGCCGTCCGGCGTAGCCAGCGATTCCTCAGGTGTCGTCGGCAAGACACTTCGCAACTCGCTGGGCGCTGGCCAACCTATACGTTTCGATCAGCTAGCGGCTCCGATCGTGATTCGCCAAGGCCAGACGGTAAGGGTCATCTCAAAAGGCAGCGGATTCTCAGTCAGCGCCGAGGGCAAAGCGATCAACAATGCCGCTCTTGGCCAGCCGGCGCAGATTCGCATGAACTCTGGCCAGACAATATCTGGCACAGCGCGTGCTGATGGCAGTGTAGAAATGGATTTTTGAGCTAAAGTTTCCGCGTTGACGGCCGATATACCGTCTGAGATCAAAAAGTATTGCGAGCCACATCATGAAAATCGACAGCACATACAATCCTGCCACGACGCAGATCACCTCCCGTCCCGCAGCTCGCCCATCGAATGAAGCGTCATCAAACGCTGAATCGGTGAGTCTGAGCCAATTGGCGAGCACCTTTCAAGGCACCGACAAGCCACCGGTCAATGCAGCGCGCATTCAGGAAATCAAGGATGCCATTGCGCAAGGTCGTTTCAAGATCAATCCAGAGGCAATTGCCGATGGTTTGATTCAGTCTGCTCGTGACCTGCTTGATTCCCAGCGCAAGGCTTGATGACCATAGTTGCGAAGCTGTTGAAGCGTGAGGCCGAACTGGTCGTACGCTTCCGAAATACGCTCTTGCGCGAACAGGAAATTCTGCGCACGGGCAAATCAGATGACTTGGCAGAAATAAATACAGAAAAGCTCTCGCTCGTCGACAGCCTGAATCTAGCTGGCGCCGAACGGGCTCGCGCTCTTTCGTCAAGCGATGAAGCCACTATCGATATGCAAGCATGGTTTTCGGCTCACCCATCGGAAATAGAGGCGCTTGAACTTTGGAAGGGCTTGCTGGGAACGGCGCGTGAAGCGCGTGCCATAAACGAGTTAAACGGAAGCCTGATTAATGTGCTTCACCAGAAGACCAGTGATGCACTTTCCATCTTGACGCAAGGCAAAGCCGACCAATCGTTGTACAGCAGCAATGGTCAGGCATCCCCAAGTACGGGCAGTCGAATCATCGATTCGGCCTGACCCACCTGATCTAGCAGATCAGTTAATTGGCGTCTTCGGCGCTTCGTTGATTTCCGTCGGCTCTTCCGGGCGGCTGGAGTCAATCATGATACTGACGCGGCGGTTCCTGGCTCGGCCCTCCGGCGTTGTGTTTGTCTCCACCGGCCTGGTTTCACCATACCCAATTGCCGTTAATCGCTCCGCGCCGACCCCTCCGTCATTGAAAAGCCGGAGTACCGTTGTCGCACGCATGGCGGACAGCTCCCAGTTGGACGGAAACTGTGGCGTAGCAATCGGAACGTTGTCGGTATGCCCCTCAATTGTGATTGGAAAGTCCGTGCTCGCAAGCACCTGCGCTATTACGCCCATGGCGCTAATCGAGGCTGGTTGAAGACGCGCCTGTCCAGCAGAAAAAAGTACGCTATCGTTAATTTCGATGGTGACCCCGCGACTGGTCTCGAGCAACCGAACTTTCCCCGCGGCAACTAGAGGCTGTAGTGCATCCATAATGTTGCCGGCCACATTCTTCATCTTTTGCCGTTGCTCGGCTTTTTTGACTTCGTTCTTGGCGGTATCAGGCGCCTTGTCTACTTTGATTACTGGCCGTGGCGGCATAGGGAGCGCGCCTTGAATGACAGCAATCGGCTGCCCGCCCGGCTCCCCGGTTTTATTTTTAAATGCATTGGTCAGCGAATTTGACAGGACCTTATATTTGCCCTCGTTCACCGACGAAACTGCGTACATGACCACAAAAAATGCAAATAAGAGGGTAATAAAATCAGCGTATGAAACGAGCCAGCGTTCGTGGTTCTCGTGCTCCTCCTCACGGCGCTTGCGGGCCATTAGTGGAGATAGCCTTTCAGGCGCCCCTCGATGATCCGAGGATTATCACCGACAGCGATACCAACAAGACCATCAACAAGCATTTCACGCGATGAAACCATGCGCATCACGTAATATTTTAGCTTGGCGGCAATAGGCAGATATACAAGGTTGGCCAAGCCAACGCCATAGATCGTCGCAACAAACGCGACCGCTATGCCGCCACCAAGCTTTGTGGGATCGGAAAGGTTTTCCATGACATGGATCAGCCCCATTACAGCCCCCAGGATGCCGATCGTCGGAGAATAGCCTCCCGCTGCATCCCATATTTTCGCTGACTGGCGCCACTCATCTTCGAAGGTGCCTATCTCGACTTCCAGCAATTCCCGAATTCGTTCCGGATCCGCACCATCGACCAAGAGTTGCAAACCCTTTCGAGCAAACTCGTCCTTTATACCCGGAATATAGTTTTCAAGGGCCAACAACCCCTCGCGGCGGGACATTTGGCTCCAGTTCAGAATTTGCTCTATCTGACGCTTCTGCTCAATGACTGGGGGAATCCAGACCCACTTTGCCATCTTCATTCCACGCTTGAAAATATGGATTGGGCTCTGCAGCAACACCGCCCCCAACGTACCTCCAAGCACGATCAACAGCGCTGTTGGCTGAACTAGCGAGCCGATACTTCCTCCCTCAAGGTATTGGCCACCAATGATAGCAATGATACTTATTGCGAGACCGGCCAGGCTGATCTTATCCACCAGCCTTCTCCTTGCGACGTTTCGTTGCAGCAGGAACTTCACCGACTATACGGCTACGCAGTCGAGCGATGGCCTGGGTATGCAGCTGGCAAACACGCGACTCAGTGACCCCCATAACTTCGCCGATTTCCCTCAAATTTAGATCCTGCTCGTAGTACAGCGCCATCATCATTTTTTCGCGCTCCGGCAGTAAACCAATAGCTTGAACTAACTGCTCCTTTACACCCCGATCTTCCAGGATACTCACTGGATCCGCCTCGTTGTCCGTAAAGTGCCGTTCTAGAAAATCCTCATCACCCGAACCTGAAAAATCTTCGTAATAGACAATCTGATGGCCACGCGCCTCCTGCAGCGTCCGCTGATAGTCAGTCAACGACATACCCAAGGCGTCAGCGAGTTCCTTTTCCGATGGCGCACGGCCTTGTTCGTGCTCGAGTTGGTTGATTGTCGTTTCTATCCGACGCAGCTCCCGACGCAAATTACGCGGTAACCAATCGTTTTCCCGTAATCCATCCAGCATGGCACCGCGAACTCGTTGTGTTGCGTAGGTTTCAAACTGAGCGCCAAAACCTTCCTGGAAACGATCTATAGCATCAAGCAAGCCTAGCATCCCATTCTGGACGAGATCATCGAACTGTACGCTAGGCGGAAGACGCGCCATCAGATGATAGGCAATACGCTTCACCAGCGGCATGAAGCGCTGAACCAACTGGTCCCTATCAGGCTGCCCGGCAGCGGTATACATCAGGCTCGTAGTACGTTGGGAGTTAAGCGTTGGCTTAAGTGTAACAGTTGCTGCATGAACTGACCGACACCGCCTGCCTCGCATTCACTGCGCTGCCAGTACAGCATATCCGAAGCTATATCCCGAAATGCTGCCGCCGCCAATGAGTCAGGCGCCTGCACTAAGACTGGCCGACATAGCTGCGCCGACTGCCGCAATGCCTCATCGAGAGGTATTGCACCGGCGTAATCGAGGCGTGCAACACCGCGTTGCGCTGCCACCTGGGCAATATTCTCGAAAATTGAGCGCGCATCGGACTGACTACGAACCTTATTCACCAGAATACGGAAATGCTTCCGCGAAAAGGCATGGCTCACTTTTTTGATTAGCGAATATGCCTCTGTTATCGAGGCGCTGCTCCCTGAAAGCACAACTACTGCCTCCTGAGAAACCAGCCCAAATGGCGAAAAGCCATTTGGGTGAGCCATGCTAGCGTCGACCAGGATTACATCAATTGGCCTTTCCAGGCCGGACATGGCATCAAGCAAAGTCTGCTGCTGCGGCAACGACAATCGCCCCAATTTTCTCGCTGCCCGCGCCGCCGGCAGAACCCGCAACCCCAACATCGGCTGAAGCAAGACTTGAGAAAGAGGCATTTCACGCTGAACCACATTGAGAAGATCGTGCCTGGCAGTCATTCCAAAAGTAGACGCAATATCGTCACCAGGCCCGTGCTCATCTATGATCAGAACCTCTTTTCCCAGCCGCCCAAGAGCCACCCCGATATTTGCCACGGCCACACTGCGTCCAACGCCGTCACATCCAGCGACAAAAGTGACGACCTGCAATTGGTGGCCACCTCCCAACAGGCGGCGCAATCCAGCAGCCTGATCGACACGAAAATCAGCCACGGCCGCCTCCAACCGCAACCATCCCCGCACTAGCCATCATCAATCCAGGTTCAAGGCCATCAAATTTATGAGGGGAGCTTTCCGGGACATCCTTGAACGCACGATGTAAGAGATAGCTGCGATTTGGCAAATGCAAATCTTCCGGCACGCGCTGACCATTGGAAACGTACTGAAGCTTCAAACTATGGCGCATGATGACATCAAGAACTGTTGCCAGACTTGCTGCCTCGTCGATCTTTGTCAAAATACATCCAGCTAGCGTGTCCCCCGCGTAGGCGCGAACGACGTCATCCAGAGTGTCTCCTCGTGAAGTTGAGTTCAGCAACAACAGCCGTTGTACGTCGCAACCAGAAAGCATGTCCGTCAACTCAGGAACCAGTTTGTCTCTCTGACTCATGCCCATGGTATCGATCAGCACCATATGCTTATGCTGCAACTCCGACAGAGTCTGCCGTAGTTCATTCGCATCTTTGACCAAGTGAACGGAGACGCCGAGGATACGACCGTAGATGCGCAGTTGCTCGTGGGCTCCAATTCGATACCCATCGGTAGTAACTAACGCGACCTTACTCGGGCCATGGCGCAATACGCAGCGCGCAGCAAGCTTCGCGGTCGTCGTTGTTTTTCCCACACCAGTCGGCCCGACCAGTGCGTAGACGCCGCCTCGGTCAACAATATCGTTTTCATGGCCAATTGTTAGAAGCGAGCGGTCAGCCGCCCCCTTGACCCACGCCATTGCCTCCACTCCATTCATTTCACGCGGCAAGTCAGAAAGCAATTCACGGGAAAACTGAGGGGAAAATCCGGCATCAAGCATCTGACGCAAGATATCTGTCTTAACCGGCTCGGAGCGAGCAGATTCACCCCACGCGAAGCCCGCCAGATGCTGTTCGACAATTTTACGCAATGAGCGAATCTCGTCCATCACCTCCATAGGCACCACTTCCGCCTCCGGGCGGCGCGGCGCACTCGCCTGAAGTGCGGCCGGGGCAGGCGGCGGAGATATCGGAGCGACTCTTGATGGTGCTGCGGTCGACTGGCTAGGGCGGCCATTTTCCATCTGTCGCATAGCACCGGTTCGGGGAATGCCTGCATTAACCGACATTGATGCCTGCTTTGACACATGCGCCTGATGTTGCGCCGATGGAGGAGGAACGACGGTAGGCTGTGGCGGCTGGGAAACTCGTGCTCGCGCCGAGCTAAGGACAACACGATAGTCGTCGTCCGGATGACTATCCTGTGACTTTCTCTCCGGCACTGTTTTTTCTTGAACCTGCGTGGGTACAATCATCGCCATATCGCGCGCTGCCACTGCCATGATCTCAACGCCACCCGGCACGCCGCGATTAGAAAGTATGATCGCGTCGTTACCCAGAGTTTCTTTTACCTTCCGCAAAGCATCCCTTGCGTTGGCCGCGATAAATTTTCTAACGTTCATGTTCTACCTCCGATGATCGAGGTCACCTTAATAATTCTGGTTTCAGGTACTTCGTTATGGGACAGCACCTTCAACTGGGGAACGGTACGTCGCAAAAATCTGGACAAAAGCAGGCGCAGACTGCCTGGCACTAGCAACACAGCCGGCAAGCCAAGCCCCTCTTGACGCCCTGCAGCCAAGGCAGTCTCACGCAAAAGCGTATCGGCGAGCCCGGGTTCAAAGCTGGTATTTTCGGAGCCACCGGCCACTGCCTGTGACAAAAGGCGCTCCAAGGTCGGATCGAGCGACATGACCTGCATCTCGCTATTGCCGGGGAAAAGCTGCTGAGCGATGGCTCTACCAAGGGCGATGCGTACCTGACTCGACAGATCGTCTGCATTTTGGGTACGCGTTGCGTGGTCGGCGACAGTCTCGATGATGGTCCGCATGTCGCGGATATGGACACCTTCGTCAAGCATCGACTGCAGAACTTTTTGCAACGTGCCGAGAGGCAGAACCTTGGGAACCAGATCCTCGACCAGTTTTGGGATTTCCTTGGCGAGGTGATCCAGCAACTGCTGAACCTCCTGACGACCAAGGAGTTCGCCTGCATGCGTCAGGATCAGGTGGTTGAGGTGCGTAGCGACTACCGTCGAGGCATCTACCACGGTATAGCCATAGGCCTGGGCCTGCTCTCGCTGAGCGAGATCAATCCAGACTGCAGGCAACCCAAACGCCGGATCTTTGGTTACCGCGCCATTCAGCGTTCCTGCCACGCGGCCCGGATTAATTGCCATAAGCTGACCCGCATAGGCCTCGCCTTGCCCAACCTCAACACCCTTTAGAAGGATTCGGTAGGCGTTGGGCTTCAATTCAAGATTATCTCGGATATGAACCGGGGAAACGAGGAAACCGACTTCCTGTGCAAACTTCTTGCGAATACCGCGAATACGGCGCAGCAACTCACCATCCTGGGACTTATCGACCAGCGGTATCAGGCGATAACCAACCTCCAGCCCAAGGACGTCCAGCGGAGCGACATCACCCCATGTCGCCTCCATTGCCTCCTGAACTGGTGCCGGCGCGACCTTGACCGGCGCTTCGACGATCCGCTTTTCTTTTTCCATCATCCGCCAGGACATCCAGCCCATCCCGGAAGCCAACATCAGGAAGACCATATTTGGCATGCCCGGAATCATCCCGAGGAACCCAACGATTCCCGCAGTGATGCCGATTGCCTTAGCGCTTCGGAACATCTGACCCACAACCTGTTGGCCAATGTCACGATCATCCGATACCCGAGTAACAACCATGCCGGCAGCAATGGAGATGATCAGCCCCGGAATCTGCGCCACAAGGCCATCACCGATCGTCAGGAGCGTATAGTTCTTTGCCGCCTGAGCCAGTTCCATGTTGTGCTGAAGGACGCCAACAATCAGCCCCCCCACGACATTGAGCAGCATGATGATGATGCCAGCGACAGCGTCGCCGCGAACAAATTTTGACGCGCCATCCATAGAACCGAAAAACTCAGCTTCACGGGATATCTCGGAACGGCGCCTACGGGCATCCTCCTCACCAATCAGCCCGGCATTTAGATCGGCATCGATGGCCATCTGTTTGCCAGGCATCGCATCGAGCGTGAAGCGCGCAGACACCTCGGCAACTCGTCCAGCGCCCTTGGTAATCACGACAAAATTTATGACCACGAGGATCATAAAAACGAGGATACCAACGGCAAAATTTCCGCCCACCATGAAATGCCCAAACGCCTCAATCACTTTCCCGGCAGCGTCAGGGCCAGTGTGCCCCTCAAGCATAACCACTCGGGTTGAAGCCACGTTCAACGACAAGCGAAGCAAAGTCGTAACCAGCAGCACTGTCGGAAAGACAGAGAATTCCAGGGTCTTTTGCGTGTTCACCGCGACAAGCAGGACCAGCACCGATATTGCAATGTTGAACGTGAAGAACACATCCAGCGCAAAAGCGGGAAGTGGCAATACCATCATCGCCAAAATCATCAAGATCAAAACCGGCGCAGCCAACTGGGAGACGTTCATCCGCGCCATGAAATTTTGCATGCCGACTGATGAGGAAGCCATTTACGCCGCCTCCGGAACTAGCTCGGCAGGGACGGGCAGGTCACGCGGGGGCACAGGATAGGTACCGCCCCGCTGACGCCAGTTGGCGAGTTGGTAGATATAAGCAAGAACCTCAGCGACTGCACTATACAGGGCTGAGGGGATTTCCGAGTCGAGTTCCGCATGCTTGTAGAGGGCCCTTGCCAGCGGCGGTGCCTCCATAATCGGGACCGCATTCTCGTGGGCCACCTCTCGAATTCTGAGAGCGATAACTCCCGCCCCCTTCGCCACCACCTTCGGTGCGGCCATGCCGGTTTGATAGGCAAGTGCCACGGCAAAATGGGTCGGATTCGTCACCACAACATTTGCCGTGGGAACCGCGGCCATCATGCGCTTACGCGCAGCCTGCATCTGCAGACTGCGAATGCGACCTTTGACGTGCGGATCACCCATCATTTCCTTCATTTCCTGCTTGACCTCTTCCTTGGTCATCTTCAATTTATCGAAGTATTGCCATAACTGGAAAGGAACATCCGCAGCAACAACCAGCACCAGCGTTGCGGCCATGATCAGAAACGAAAAGGAAACCAGATTTCCGGCATGCACCAGCCCCGCATCCAGCGGCTCGCCCAATAATCCGAATATTTCGTCACGTTCGGCCCAGACCAGCGCAGCGGCGACCCCTCCCAGCAAACCTGCCTTCAGAACAGCCTTGCCCAACTCCATCAGGCTATTCCAGGAAAACATCCGGCCAAAACCAGTCAGTGGATTGAGCCGATTGAAATCGGGCGCCAGGGCCTGCGGCGAAAACACCCACGCATTCAGGAAAAACGGGGGAAGGACAGCAGCCAGCAAAAGGAGGCCAAACAAGGGAGAAAACGCAAACAGTGCATCGCCGGAAATTTCAACCAAGCGGGGCAACATCAGGGCCGGCTCACGCATGACCGCGGGCTCGACGGTAAAGCCTTTTTTGACAATAGCCATGGACCGCTGCATGAACCAGCCACCCATCATCCAAAAAGTAGCACCGGCAACGATTAGAACAAGAAAGGTACTAAGTTCGCGAGAATGAGGGACCTGCCCCTTCTCCCGGGCTTGCTCGATTCGCCTACTTGTAGGCTCTTCTGTTTTCTCGAGGTCGCTATCTTCGGCCATAGCCATCTTTGGTTTACGTTATGGCTATTATAGGAAAAAACGAGAAAAATTATATAGGTACGTGTGTTTATTTATTCTGTTTCTCAGATGCCATTCGCAAGCCCATGACAACAGAGTAAACCTCCAAAAGAAAAGAGGGGCAAAGCCCCCTCTCAACTCGTTGACTGGAAACAGGAATCAGGCGAAGTCGAGCGCCCGTACCGCAGAACCGAAATCGGGATGCTGACCGAGATCAGACAACAACTCCTTCATGTCCAGAATCAAAACAATCTGACCGTTAGACAGGGTCGTAACCCCGGCCACACCCTTTGGACGAAAATCTTCCAGTGATTTGATCACCGCATCGTCGCGCCCCGCAAAACTATCGACCGCCAGAATGAAGCTGCGCTCTGCAGTCTGCATGAACACCCCGTACTCCGGATATCGCTCAAGCGGCCAGCCAAGCAGGCGAGCCAGCGTAATCACCGGCAGAACTTCGCCCCGGACGACCAAGGTTTCCTTGCCACCCACCTCCTGAATCCGGCTTTGCTCGATTGGCAATATTTCACGAACGAGCGACAGCGGCAACGCAAACGGCTGATCGCCCAGCAATACCAGTAGCACAGGCAAGATCGCCAGGGTTAGCGGCAATGAAATTATGAAAACAGATCCTTTGCCCGGCTCTGAGCGGATCTCGATCGAGCCGTTCAGCTTCTGGATGTTGGTCTTGACCACATCCATACCAACCCCCCGCCCCGACACATCGGAAATTTGGGTTTTGGTCGAAAAGCCCGGCATGAAAATCAGGTTGAGGCTCTGGCGCTCATCAAGCGTGTTGGCCTCTTCCTCGGAAATCAGTCCCTTTTCGGTAGCCTTGGCACGAATACGCTCCGCATTCATCCCCTTGCCGTCATCAGCAATGATCAGGACAATATGATCGCCCTCCTGCCGCGCCTCCAGGCGTACCAGGCTCTTTGGTGGCTTCCCTGCGGCCTGGCGCTCCTCGGGCATTTCGACACCGTGATCCACCGCATTGCGGATCAGGTGAATCAGCGGATCGGCAAGATCCTCGATCATGGTCTTGTCGACTTCGGTCTCCTCTCCGGCGAGGACCAGTTCGACGTCCTTACCCAGTTGCCGGGCGAGATCGCGGGCAATCCGCGGATACTTTTGGAACAGCCGGCCAATCGGCTGCATCCGCGTCTTCATTACCGAATTCTGCAAATCCGACACCAGCAGATCGAGTTGGCTTACCGCCTGATCGAGCGCATGCAGCGTTTCCGAGTCATTCTTCCCGGCGAGAATATCGGCCCGCAAACTGGTCAGTCGGTTCTTGGTCAAACCAATTTCGCCCGACAAATTCAAGACCTGATCCAGCCGCGATGTATCGACGCGAATCGTATTTTCACGGCCACGCTCTTCAGCCCGCCGCGCAGAAGTCGGCTGACCACCGGGCTTGTCCGTTCCCCGCCGGCCAAATGGCGATGCTGCAGCAGCCGACTGAGCCACAACCGCTGTTGGCGTAACAACCGACTCAGCAATCGCCGTCTCGGCTTTGGTAATCACTTCGCTTTGAGTCGGTGCAACAGAAGCCTCACTGGTTACCGCCGCATGCAAGGAATTCCAGTCCGGCTCACCAGGCGCTGAAGGTGGCACCTGCGCAACATCGGCGGCCGGAGGTGGCGCCACGGCAACATGGGCAACACCGGCTACGCCAATACTCAAAACCCCCTTAAGCGCAGCGATCACCGCCGGATCAGCGGGCTGCGGCTGAACCATTTGCCCCAATTCGCCGAACATTTCACGGACCCCCTTGGTGGCGTCCATGATGACATCCATCAACTCGGCAGTCAGCTCAAGCTCACCATTGCGCAGTCGATCGAATAGATTTTCTGTCAGATGACAAAGCGTCACCAACTCAGTGGCATTGAGAAAGCCAGCTCCCCCCTTGACGGTGTGAAACCCGCGAAAAATATCGTTCAGTAGCGCACGATCATCGGGCATCTTTTCGAGATCAACGAGTTTGTTGTCGACATCCGACAACAGATCATTCGCCTCCTGCAGGAAATCCTGCAGCAGATCTTCCATTCCGCCAAAGTCGCTCATTTTTGTCCTCCTCAGAAACCGAGGCTGTCCAGCAGGTCATCGACCTGCTCTTGGTTAACCACAACATCGGTACGCCCTTCGGCGTTGATTACCGGGCCATTCATCAGACTGGCCACTTCTTCAGTGCGCTTGGTTTCCGGCAAGACCTCAATAAGGACGGTCATCAGTCCCGACTCAAGCTCATGGGCAAGACCAACAATTTTCTTGATAACCTGCCCGGTCAAATCCTGGAAATCCTGAGCCATCATGATTTCAGTCAACTGGGCATGCGTTTCGCGGGTTTTCTGCGGGAGCTGCTCATTCAGGAATGCGCGCGTATCCGCCGCCAGCAGCTTGAATTCGGCAGGCCCCATTTCATTGGCAAAAACCTTATCCCAGCGCCTACCCAACACAAGGGCGCCGTTTTCCATCTCGTCGATGAGCGGATTGGCTATATCAGTCGCGTTAAGGACGCGGCAGGCAGCTTGTTCTGTCAGGTTGGCCACGTATGCGAGGCGATCCTTGGCATCAGGAAGCGCCGATACGGTCTTCTCGATCAACTTGTCGTAACCGAGCTGCCCCAGGGTATCGTGCAGCGCACGTGCCATATGCCCGATTCGATTGAAGACAGCCTCCTGTTGAGACCATCCATCTCCGGAACTCTCCGCTTGTTTGCCGGCATCAGCGGATGACCCGGGAACGACCTTCGCAACCTCAACCTCCGCGGCAACACTATCGAACAAGGCCTGCAAATCATCGCTATCAGCATCAGACGAGGCTAGAGAAGCCGGTGGAGCTGCAGGCACCAGCTTGGGTTGCTCCGGTACTGGTGCACTGCTCGCTGCAATTGAGTCAAAGAGGGCTTCAAGATCATCTGAGTCGTTATTGGCAGACATATTTCCCCCTTACGCCTGACCCATTTTTTCGAAAATCTTGTTCAGCTTTTCCGAAAGGGTTCCCGCAGTAAAAGGCTTGACGATGTAGCCGCTAGCCCCCGACTGAGCCGCAGCAATAATGTTTTCTTTCTTAGCTTCAGCAGTGATCATCAATACCGGCAGATGTTTCAGATTCGGCGTCGCACGAATCGACTGGAGCAAGGTAAGGCCATCCATATTCGGCATGTTCCAGTCGGTGACGACAAACTCAAAACCGCCGCCCTGCAGTTTCTGCAATGCTATAGCGCCGTCCTCGGCTTCATCGACATTCGTGAAACCCAGCTCTTTCAAGAGATTTCGGACAATTCGACGCATGGTGGAAAAATCATCCACCACCAGAAATTTCATTTTGGGATCAGCTGCCATGCAGTACTCCAGAAACTTGGTTTGTTATCGTTCAATCAGAGGACGCAAGGTATCAGCAAGCGCCTCGGCATCAAACTTCGCGACATAGGCATCGACGCCGACCGACTTCCCCATGGCCCGATTGGCCTCGGAGGAGAGCGACGAGTGCATGACCACCGGTACGCCTTCAAAACGGGGGTCGGACTTGATGTTCTTGGTCAATACATAGCCGTCCATTTCGGGCATCTCGGCGTCGACCAGAATCAGGCGAATATCCTGGCGAATGTTTTGCCCCATCTGCACGGCGTGAGCAGCAATACCCTGCAGGCGCGTCCATGCCTCCATGCCATTGGTGGCATGTTTGTGACGCACACCAAGCTTGTCGAGCACTTCGGCGATCTTGCGCCGCGCCACGATCGAGTCATCGACAAAGAATACGCTCGTATCCGGATCAACCCTGGCCGGGCTAATGTCGACAATCATTGCCTCACCGAAGGCATTGGCAAGAATCTGTTCGACGTCAAGAATGGAAACCAGCCCGCCGCTTTCCAGTTCGATGACGGCGGTGATCAGCCCTTGATTTGTCGCCAGGACGCTTTCAGGCGCCTTCACCCGCTCCCAGTCGACGCGGATGATCCGATCAACGTCATGTACCAAAAAGCCGAGGGTTCGCTTTGAATACTCGGCCACCATCATTGTCTTGCCCAGCCCGGCTGGCGCATCCAGTTGCATGAACGGGGCTAGAGAAAGGACAGGGATGACATTCCCGCGCAAGGAAATCAGCCCTTCGACACCACGCGGCATATTGGGGGTCTTGGTAATGTGCGGGGTCCGGCCAACCTCTCGAACCTTGAAGACATTGATACCGAAAATCTCGCGCGTTCCAAGCGAGAAAAGCAGAATTTCCATCTTGTTGGAACCAGCCAGTCGTGTCCGGGCATCGACACTATCAAGCAGGTTTTTGTTCTCAACGAGTTCCATCGTCAGCTCCCGCTATCTCTCAGGCCACACGAACTGGCGTGGTATCGACGCCCAGCCGTCGTGCCAATGTTTCAGACAGGCGCAAGGGTTCAAATTTTGGCACATACTCGTCCACGCCGACCGATGCCCCCAGCTTTTGGTTGGACATCCCGGACAGCGACGAATGCATGATCACGGGAATCCCGTTGAATCGAGGATCCGACTTGATTTTCTTGGTCAGGATATAACCATCCATTTCAGGCATTTCAATGTCAGTCAGGATCAGGCTGATCATCGACGAAGCCGGCTTTCCGATCGACTGCGCATAGGTGGCGACCTTCTCCATCTCTTCCCACATCTGGCGACCATTGACCGCCGAGATGCCCTTGACCCCCATGGCCGAAAGCGTACGTTCAATCTGCCTGCGGGCAACGCTGGAGTCATCGCAATAAAAAACCGTGCAATCCGGTTTGTCGACCGCAACAACACCGCGGAACATGATCTCATTGTCGATACTGGAGGTTTCGGACAGCACCTTCTCGACATCCATCATCATCACCAGACGGTTGTCCTCCAGTTCCGTGACAGCCGTCACCAACCCGCCGGTCTGCGAGGTCAGCATTTCCGGGGGAACACGCATCTTGCTCCAATCCAGGCGAAGGATGGTATCGACGCCTTCGACCAGGAAACCCTGCGTGTGGCCGTTATATTCAGTCACGATCATAATTTCGCGAGGCGTTTCGGGAGATATCCCTGAATACTTGGCAAGATCGATCACGGGCACCAGCGCCCCACGCAGACTGACCATGCCTTCAACAGAGGCGGGCATATCGGGCGCAGCGGTAATCACCGGGGTACGCATGACCTCACGCACCTTGAAGACATTGATGCCATAGGTTTCACGACGGCCCGTCCGCTGATCGACGCCGAGAAAGAACAAAAGTATCTCGAGCTTGTTGGTGCCCGCCAATTTTGTTCGCGCATCGATATTTTTCAATAACTCAGACATTGTCATCCTCTCGCATGTTGCGTAGCCGGCTGCCCTCGGTAGCTAGAAGCTTACTAACACTCACTTCTCGCTCCGTCGCCAGCCAGCGACGAACCTGCTATCAGCACCATGTGGGTGCCCACCCCATATTTCATTCACGGCGAACAACACCGAGCATTTAGGAAATTTGAAACAATTTACCAAAATTAGCAATATCTAGCACCTGTTTTACGTTACCCCGAACGCCTGTGAGTGCCACTTCCTTGTTGGCTCCGCCCAATTTATCGCGCAACATCAA
The DNA here is from genome assembly GCF_020510565.1 of Ferribacterium limneticum. Lineage (NCBI taxonomy): Bacteria > Pseudomonadati > Pseudomonadota > Betaproteobacteria > Rhodocyclales > Azonexaceae > Ferribacterium > Ferribacterium limneticum. The sequence goes on along the minus strand of NZ_CP075189.1, from coordinate 799,899 downwards.
CAACATACCCAATGCCGAGCTATCCAGATAATCGACCCCGGCAAAATCAACAGCGACCGCTCGAACGGTAGAATCGGTTACGAGGGGCTCATAGGCAGCACGAAATTCACGGTGGGTATTGAAATCAAAACGCCCAACCAACTTGATAGTCACCTTGCCGGAATCATTGAGAATACTTGCCTGCATTTGTTTTCCTATCCCAAAAAAGTCTGTCGAATCCTAGTTTAATCCTTTGACCATAGGCAACAAGCCCGACTGGCCTATTACACGCAAATCGCACCGATCACCCGTCGTGCCATGTCATCGAGTGCACACTGCTCTTCTACCGCGCCGATCAGAAAGGCTTCGCGCGGCATTCCGTAGACAACGCAACTTGTCTCATCCTGGCCGAAGGTTCTCGCCCCGGCCTGGCGCAGGCGCAACAAACCTTGAGCGCCATCCTTGCCCATGCCGGTCAGAATAACGCCAACCGCCTTGCGTCCGACCAAGGCTGCAGCTGAATCAAACAGGACATCGACCGAAGGGCGATGGCGGTTGACGGGGGGGCTTGCGGCCAACTCGGTGAGGAAACCGGAATTACCCCGGCGAATCAGCAAATGGGAATGCCCCGGTGCAACGTAGACGGTGCCCGGCTCGACCTTTTCATTGCCTTGCGCCTCGATGATGCGTGGCGCGCAGAGGGAGTCGAGGCGACGGGCGAAGGAGGCCGTGAAGGCTTCGGGCATGTGCTGGACAATGAGAATGGGCGGACAATCAGCGGGTATGCCGAGGAGAAATTCCTTGATTGCTTCGGTGCCACCGGTCGAGGCGCCGACAAATATGATCTTTCCACTCGCAGCCAAGCCAGGTCTGGTCGGTGTCGGCAACGACGGCACAGCGGCGGCCGAACTCATTGCGCCTCGCAAACGCGCGCCCTTGGCTGCGCGGATTTTTTCGACCAGATCTTCTGCATAGCTTTCCAAGCTCCTGCCACTATCGGCCCGTGGCTTGCCTATAAAATCAATTGCGCCCAGCTCAAGGGCTTTCAACGTGGTGTCGGAGCCAGCCTCGGTAAACGAGGAAACCATGACGACCGGCATCGGCCGCAAGCGCATCAGTCGCTCGAGAAATTCAAGCCCACCCATTTTCGGCATCTGGACATCGAGGGTCACGACATCCGGATTGAGCGCCTTGATCATTTCACGAGCAGTTTGGGCATCGGGAGCCGCCCCCACCACCTCCATATCGGACGCCATGCCGATCAACTGGCTCAACAGACCACGCATTAAGGCCGAATCATCAACGACCAGGACTCTAATTTTCATGAGTATCTATTGAGATGGATTTCAAAATTGGCGCTTTTTTCCGGTTGACCGTATCAAACGAACAATTCGACATCGCCTTCGATGGTGGAGCCGCTCAGGCGTACCTTGTAATCGTTTTCGCGGCTGAACAAGGTCTCGTTATGAACCCGGTGCAGCTTCTTGACCAGAACGCGCCCTGAATGCGGAAAATAATAGACTTTCCGCGGATATGAATCCAGCAAGTCCTTGGCGACAACGGGAATCTTTTCCGTTGTCAGGAAATCCAGTACGAATTCCGCATTCTTGGCGCCGACATTGCTGCTCGCCAGACTGGCCAGGACGGCTCCACCGCCAAACACCTTGGCCTCGAGACGGTTGCGTCGAGCCCCGAGCTTGAGCAGATGATTGATCAACACCTCCATGGCATAGGTGCCATAGCGGGCTGACATGCCGAGCGGGCTCCTGCCGCCATCATCTGGCAACATGAAGTGATTCATCCCGCCAATGCCCAAATCCGGATCTCGAATACAAGCAGCGACACAGGAGCCGAGCACCGTCACCAGCAATGCCTCCGTGCTGGAAACAAAGTACTCGCCCGGCAATATCTTGGCGGCCTCAAGGCCGAACTTTCGATCGAAATATCGATTGCTGGCTAGTTGCTCGTCGTAGGAATGTTGCACCAAGCCCCTTCCCTATCGGGCATTTGCCAGGGCATAGACCGTCTTGCCCTGTGACTTGAAAAGATCGGCAGCATGCAGGAAGCTCTCCGAATGGCCGGCAAACATCAGGCCATCGGGCTGCATTATCGGGGCGAAGCGCGACAGAATCTTGTACTGCGTCGGCTTGTCGAAATAGATCATGACATTTCGGCAGAAGATGACGTCAAGCGGCCCCTTGACCGAATAATTGGCATCCAGCAGATTGATCCGCTGAAACGACACCATCCGCTTCAGTTCGGGACGAACCGAGACAAAACCCTCCTGGCTGCCGGTGCCGCGCAAAAAGAATTGACGCAAGCGTTCAGGCGAGAGTTTTTCAACCCGTTCGATTGGATAAACCCCTTTCTCGGCCGTCGCCAGCACATTGGTATCGAGATCAGAGGCCACGATAGAAATGTGCGAAACATTGGCGCCAAAGGTTTCCGCCACAGTTATCGCAATCGAGTACGGTTCTTCGCCCGTCGACGCGGCCGAACACCACACCCGGACCGGCCGTTTGGTGCCGAGCTTGCGCAGATGGTCGGCAAATATCGGAAAGTGATGCGGTTCGCGGAAAAACGAGGTCAGGTTGGTCGTCAGCGAATTGACGAAGCGCTCCCACTCGTCGCCGCCATTACGCTCCAGGCCGTCGAGATAGGCGGCAAAAGACGGCATGCCCGTAGCACGCAGACGTCGCGCCAGGCGCGAATACACCATGTCCTGCTTGACCGGCGACAACGAAATGCCAGCGTGCTGATAAATCAGTTTGCGGACCCGTTCAAAATCGGTCGTTGAAAACGTGAATTCCCGCGCGCTGCCGTCACGCGCTGGCAGGCCGGCCGACAAGGACGATCGAAGCGTCGACGCAGGTGGTACAGGATTGCGAAAATCAACCATGACTAGAACTCCTCCCACTCATCGTCGAGACTGACCTGTTGCGCCGGCGCCTTTGGGGCGCGAGGCCGCTCGCTATTGGTTGTTGAGGCAGCTGCATGCTGGATACGGCGCTGTGGCGACGTCAGACGGGAAGGCTCCTTGTTCTCGGCAATTCGAAAAACCGAGACGGTCATCGCCAGTTGATGCGCCTGCTCTTCCAGGCTCTCCGCAGCCGCCGCAGCCTGTTCGACGAGCGCCGCATTCTGCTGCGTCACCTCATCCATCTGGCTTACCGCCAAACTGACCTGCTCGATACCCGCGCTTTGCTCACTACTGGCATCGGAGATATCACCCATGATCTTGGCCACGCGCTTGATGCTCGCCACGACCTCCTCCATCGTCCGTCCCGCCTGATCGACCAGTTTGTTACCCGTTTCGACCTTTTCAACCGAATCAGAGATCAGCCCCTTGATTTCCTTCGCTGCAGCGGCGCTGCGCTGGGCCAGATTGCGCACCTCGGTGGCCACCACGGCAAAACCACGCCCCTGTTCACCCGCACGCGCTGCCTCGACGGCCGCGTTGAGGGCTAGGATATTGGTCTGGAAGGCAATGCCGTCGATCACCCCGATGATGTCGGCGATCTTGCTGCTCGACTGATGGATTGCGCTCATCGTGTGGACGACCTGGCCGACGACCTCGCCCCCCTTGTCGGCAACCTTTTGTGCCGCACCGGCCAACTCGTTGGCCTGACGTGCGTTGTCGGCATTCTGCTTCACCGTACTGGTCAGCTGCTCCATGCTCGAAGCCGTCTCTTCGAGACTGCTCGCCTGCTGCTCCGTCCGCCCCGACAGATCCTGGTTGCCCGATGCTATTTCCTTGGCGGCCGTATTGATCGTTTGGGCCGACTGTTGAATCTCGCCGACCAGATTACGTAGCTTGGTCACTGTCTGGTTGGCATCATCACGCAAGCGGCCAAAGGTCCCTTGGTATGAACTGGTGAGCGTCTGGGTCAGGTCGCCATCGGCCACGCGGGACAAAAGATTGGCAATCTCGCCAATTGCCGCCCCGCTGGTTTCAACCAGGCTGTTGATGCCTGTTCCTAGTTCCTTGTAGAACCCTTCCAGCGTCGAGGTGTCCAGGCGGGCCTCGAGATCCCCGGCCGAAGCCTGTGAGACGAGCGCCGCTACCGAGCGCTGCGCATTCAGTTCTGCGGTGCGATCAACCCATTCGCCCACTGTGCCAAGGCGCTGACCCCGCTCGTTAACGATCGGGTTGGTAATGATGTTATAGATCCGACGACCGATACCGAGCTCGCTCTGGCGCGTACCCTGCAGTTCACGCAAGCTCTTGAGGGCTGCCTCCGGATCCTGATAAAACGCCCCGATATTGCTCCCGACAAACCCGTCAACCGTAAAACCCGGCTGCTGCTCACGCAGACCAGGCTCGATCTGGCGCAAGGTCGTCAGCAAGCCCTTGTTGGCGTAGATTACCGTGCCATCGTCATCGGCAATCCGCAGATTGGCCGAAACGCAATCCAGCGCAATGCGAATACGAAGATTGTCATTGGCGATTCGCTGTGCCTCGGCAACATTGAATCCCTGTTGAATCTGCATTGACTGCAGGCCCTGCAGAACCTGGCCGACCTCATCGTTTGCCCCGACATCCAATGGGGTATCGTATCGCCCCTCCGCCAGATCGTTAAATACCGGCAGGACTTTTTGCTGGAGCGGCCGGACGATCAGCTTTGATATCAAAAGATAAAGGAAGACCGCAAGCAGCAACGCCAGAATTAGCCCCCCCACCATGACGAAGCGTGTCACCTGGCTGGACAGGGCGTGGAACTCCTCCAGATACGTGCCACCGGCAATCAGCCACTTGGCATCGGGCAAGCTATCGAATACGACAATTTTTTCCCGGGTAACCGTATCACCCAGTTCCGTATTGAGCCATGGATAGCTGATATCACCGCTGCCACGTTCCAGCATTTCGCGAATGAACTCACGGCCACTTGCATCCTTGGCGCCGAGAACATTGCCCCCCTCTTTGGCCGGGTGGACGACGAGATTGCCCAGATCCTTGCCCGGGCTGGCATCAAGCACATAGTAGTAACCGGTTTCCCCGACCTTCAGCGAGCGAATCTGCTTCTTGAGCACCTCCAGCTCTGTCGAGATATCGAGCCCGATAAACGTCGCTCCGATCACCGTGCCGTTCTTTGCAAGGATTGGCGTATAGCTCGTGTAGAAAGCTTTGCCAAAAAGGTTGGCGCGTCCGACATAGTGCTTCCCGGCTAATAGCTCAGCCAGTGCTGGATGATCCTTGGCCAGATTTGTACCAACGGCACGCTCGCCATTCTCTTTTTTGACCGAGGTTGATATCCGGGTAAAGTCATCACCCTTGCGAATGAAGATGGTTGAGACCGCACCTGTTTTTTCAGTGAAACGATCAACTATGTCGAATTTTCCATTGAGGACATCCCCTCTCGCCAGCCGCAACACTGCCAGCTCGTCAGTCCCCTCAAGAACGATCTCATCCTGAAACGACATGGCAAAGCCACGGTTCAATTGAATGGCCTCTTTGCGCAGAGCCACGAGGTTCGTCTCAACCATGGCCTTGATCAGACCCACATTATTTCTCAGACTTTCGCGCCCCTGAGCATCAAGCAGGGTCGCCAAATGATTCCCGAGCAACGTGGTCGCGCCACCAAGAATGATGCCGAACCCCAGCAACATCCCCAGCACGATTTTTTTGGAGGACGATGCATTGGATATCCAGCGACGCAGGACGCCTACCGGCCCACCACTAACCACATTGCCGTGGCGAATCTCCTTGCCCCCCGCACGTTTCTCACGAATCTCGGCGTACACCGCCTGAGCAGCTGAAATCTGCTGTGCACTCGCCTTCCGGCGTACGGATAGAAAACCAACCACGGCACCGTTTTCACGCAACGGCGTTACGTTGGCGAGAACCCAGTAATAGTCCCCATTCTTGCAGCGATTCTTGACAACTCCGGTCCACGGACGGCCATCCTTGATATCCCGCCAAAGATCGGCAAAGGCCTCGGACGGCATGTCCGGATGACGGAGAATATTGTGTGGCTGTCCAATCAGCTCGGATTCAGAAAATCCACTGATGTCGATGAATGCTTTGTTGACATAGGTAATCTGTCCCTTGAGGTCAGTCTTCGAGGCAATAAGGGTGAGCTCATCAAGCTCAAGTTCCACATCGGTCACAGGCTGGTTGTTTCGCATCGTTTTTCTCTATGAACCTGTCGTTTTAGAACTCTTCCCACTCGTCTTCATCAGGCACGGCGAGCGCCGGCGTCTTTGCGGCGGGGATGTTCCGTGGAACAGCAACAGCCAGTTGCCTGGAAGGCGTGCTTTTTCCACCACCACGCATGCTCTGCAACAATCCGATCACCCGCGCCGATCTATTGGAAAACTCGCCGGATATTTGTGCCCTGGCCCCATCACTATTTCCCGCCAACTGGGTACGTATTACTTCCGCTGCACAGCGATGGAAGCCCGCGTGCTCGCCCTTGAGCTCGGTATACCCAGCATTTCCACGCAGCGCGCGACCATCGCCGTGAATCCAGCAGCCGAGCGCACACTGATCGTCACGCCCAACCACAGCCGGGTCAAGCTGCTCTCCGCCACCGGATACGTAATCAAGCAGGCGTTGCTTCCATTTGCCATGTGCGGCTATCGCACCATCAAAGTCCAATCCGGCCAGCTCTGACTGCCCTTTAATGACCAGTCCGCCAGAAAGACGGAATACAGCAACCGACTCAGCCAGGTTACGCGCCTGTTCTTCGAGGCTTTCGGCTGCAGCTGCCGCCTGTTCGACCAGTGCAGCATTTTGCTGAGTCATCTCATCCATCTGCCCTATTGCCAGACCAACCTGCTCGATACCCGCCGTCTGCTCGCGGCTGGCATAAGAAATATCGGCCATGATCTTGGCTACGCGCTGGATGCTCGCCACTACCTCTCCCATGGTTTGTCCAGCCTGATCGACCAAACGTCCACCGGTTTGCACCTTTTCGACGGAGTCGGAAATCAGGCCCTTGATTTCCTTGGCCGCAGCAGCACTGCGCTGGGCCAGATTTCGTACTTCAGTCGCGACCACGGCAAAACCACGCCCCTGCTCACCGGCACGAGCCGCCTCGACCGCCGCATTGAGGGCCAATATGTTTGTCTGGAAGGCAATACCATCGATAACGCTGATGATGTCGGAAATCCTGTTTGAGGCCAGATGGATGGCACCCATGGTTTCCACCACCTGCCCAACCACCTGCCCACCTTTTTCTGCCACCCTCTGCGCATTGCTCGCCAGCTCGTTGGCCTGGCGAGCATTGTCAGCGTTTTGTTTAACCGTGCTGGTTAACTGCTCCATGCTCGAAGCCGTTTCCTCAAGACTGGATGCCTGCTGCTCGGTACGCCCGGAAAGATCCTGGTTGCCGCAGGCAATCTCCTGAGCTGCCGTATTGATGGCATCGGTAGCGCTTTTGATCGAGAAAATGATCTCCTGCAGGTTGTCGACCGTGACATTGGCATCATCTTTCAATCGACCCAGGACGCCCTGATACTGGGTATCGATCTTGCGAGTCAGATCGCCTTTCGAAAGACGGGCCAGCATGGTCCCGACATCGCCCAAGGCCTGACTATTCACATCGAGAAGATCGTTAATGCCAGTAGAAATCTGCCGGAAGAAGCCACTCATCTCACTCGCATCAATGCGCCGCGAGAAATCACCGGAAGCCGCAGCCGCAATGATGCCGCTGACCTCTTCTTCGACTGCTACCTCGGCGGTGCGATCAGTCCACTCGACGACGGTGCCAAGACGTTCATTCCGCTCGTTAACAATAGGGCTGGCCACCAGTTTGAAAGTACGGCCCCCAACTATTATTTGCGCGCGATGCATGCCCTTGAGTCCAGCCAGCAGGTTGCGCTGATGCGCCGTATTCTTGTGATAGATATCGAAATTGGCCCCAAGAATCGAATCAGCTCGGAAAGCTGGCAACTCCTTGCGGATATCTGCCTCGGCAACACGCATCATGTCGAGGACCGCTGCGTTGCAATAAACGATCACCCCATCCGGATCGGCAACCATCACGCTGTTTGAAGTCACATCGAGAGCCACTTTGATGCGTAGCGCCTCGTTGGCCACCTTGTGCTCCGCTTCGGTGCGCGCTCTAAGATCGGTCTGCATGCGACTGAGCGCACGCATCAAATGCGCAGTTTCATCGTTACCACCGACATCAATTGTATTTTCCAGATGACCTGCGGCAACGGCATCGGCCACACCGACCGCCTCGTCCAAGGGGCCGGTAATCTGACGTGTAACCCACATCCCGGCCGGAATCATGATAATCAACGCCAAGCCAACCATCAGCAACATGGTGGTTTGAACACGCGACTTGACCGTGTCGATCTCGGCTACATCACGAAGATTGTTCTCTTTTTGCAGCTGTAGCATTTCGTCAGCCGCTTCGAACCACCCTTGCATTTTCGGGCGAAAAGCAGCGAAAAAATAATCTTCGAGTTCCGGTCGGTTCCCTGCCTTGATGAGCACAAACATCCGAGAAATAGATGCTTCGGCCTCCTTTCTTGCGACCACGATGCGCTCATGTATTTCCTTCCCGCGCGCCGAGCCCACTGTGCCGCCGATCTGTTTTTCGGATTCCATGTACGCCAGGAGTTCGGCTTTAACCTGCTTCTCCTCATCTTGCTGCTTCTCGATTTCCTCATGGATCATTGCCGTACGCACACTCCTGTCAATCAAGAGATTGCGCGTACGCATGTTGACGGCCAGTTCGGTTTTCTTGATGTTGTTGTTCGCTATGTGATCAACCTTGTCGCTAATCGAATTCAGGCTGAGCCAAGCAATGGCCACAAAGGCAATCATCAGTGCCAAGGCACCGACAGTCGTCATGATCAGACGGGTGCCAATTTTGAAATTGCGTAAATTCAACATACTACGGCTCCTGAATGAGGGCTGCGCGTTACTCGCTGGCCGAGTCGATGAGCGCCATATCGGCACTGGTCATCAGGCGTTCGATATCCGTAACAATCATCATGCGTGAATCGACCGTGGCCAGACCAAGTATGTATTTGGTATCAAACATCCCTGAAAAATCAGGTGCTTGGCGAATTTGCGAGCGCGTCAGAGAAAACACGTCGGAAACGCTGTCGACCACAGCACCGATGACGCGCCCGGCCACATTGAGGATGATGACTACAGTGAAGGGCGTGTATTCGATCTTGCCGAGATTGAACTTGATCCGCAGATCAACGACGGGCACGATAATGCCGCGCAAGTTGATCACCCCCTTGATGAATGGCGGGGCATTGGCGATCAGCGTCGGCGGCTCGTAACCTCGAATCTCCTGAACCTTGAGGATATCGATTGCGTACTCTTCGCTACCCAGCGTGAAGGTCAGGTACTCACTGGCCACCAGATCATCTTCGTTTGCCGGGCTACTGCCATGGCTCATCGCTTCCATCTCTTGCTCCTCAATTCAACCGTCAGCCAGCTTTTGCAGGCTTGTCTTCGCCATGCCGGCAATGGCCGACACATCCAGAATGAGCGCCACATGGCCGTCACCCATGATGGTCGCGCCGGAAATCCCCTGCACACGGCGATAGTTCGCCTCCAGGCTCTTGATGACCACCTGGTGCTGACCAACCAGCGCATCGACGAAAAGAGCTGCCTTGATACCATCCGCATCGACAACAACCATGATGCCTTGCGCGAAATTGCTCGAATGCGACTTGATATTGAATAATTCGTGCAGTACCACTACGGGTAGATAGTCGCCGCGAACCTGAATGACCCGCGCCTGATTCGATAAAGTCTTGATGTCGCCCAACTGTGGCTGAAACGACTCCACCACATATGACAGCGGCAGAATGTAGGTCTGGTCACCAACTGCGATAGACATTCCATCGAGAATAGCCAGCGTCAGCGGCAATCGAACTGTCATCCGCGTGCCGACACCCAACATCGACTCAATTTCTACGCGGCCACCCATGGACTGAATATTGCGGCGGACGACATCCATACCCACGCCACGCCCGGATACGTCAGTGACCTGATCGGCCGTCGAGAAGCCGGCTTCGAAAATAAGATTGAAAACCTCCGAGTCAGTCATCTGATCGGAAACCGGTAGTCCGCGCTCACGAGCCTTGGCCAATATCTTGTTGCGGGGCAAGCCAGCGCCATCATCACCGACCTCGATGACAACATTTCCTCCCTGATGGTAGGCCTTCAAGGTGATAGTCCCGACCGGATTTTTGCCTGCTGCAATCCGCGCTTCCGGCAATTCGATACCGTGATCGAGGCTATTGCGAATCAGGTGAGTCAAGGGATCGGCGATCCGCTCGATTAGCCCCTTGTCGAGTTCCGTCGTTTCTCCAGACGTTTTCAACTCAACCTGCTTGCCAAGCTTGCCGGAGAGATCACGGACGACACGCGGAAAGCGTGAAAAAACAAAGGAAATCTGCATCATCCGGATGGACATTACCGATTCCTGCAAATCGCGGGTATTTCGCTCCAGTTGAGTCAAACCATTGACCAGGCGTTCTGGCGCGCCCTCCTGCATCTGCGCGGCCGTCTGCAAGAGCATCGCCTGCGTAATGACCAATTCGCCGACCAGATTGATCAACTGATCGACTTTTTCAACACTGACGCGAATCGATGAGTCTGCCGCCGCAGTTGGAGTCACCGACTTGGCAGCACGAGGATGCAGCTCTCCCACTTTTTTTTCTGCAAGAACCTGAACAGAAGGTCGGCCAGGAAGGCTAGTAGATGAAACGGGGGCAGAAGAAACAGAAACAGGCGCCAGCGGCTCGAAAAAGCCGAAGCCATCCCCCTCCTCGGCCAGAGGCTGCGCCGGGGCTTGAGAAGGTAACGGCGCAAAGAAGCCGTAACCATCACCATCTTCGCTCAGCGCTGCAGTGACGGCAGGCACAATCTCACCAGCCTGTGGCGGTGGATCAAAAAATCCATAAGACTCATTCCAGGCCACAGCGGCGTCAGTACCCGCAGCAGCGCCCGGCACAGCATCTAACGGAGCAAAGAAACCATAACCGGGATCATCCTCTGGCGCCCCTGGTGAATCACCAAAGAACCCGAAAGCGCCCCCCTCGTCATCAGCAGCAGTTTCTTCAACCACCCGCCAAGCACCATTTTCTGCAATGAAATCAATCTGATCGGAAAAATCGCTCTGTTCAGCCGCGGTAACCAAACGAAGTTGCCAGTAGCCGACATTATTCATATCCGATGCCGGCTGGCTCAGTATTTCCAAAGCCCCCAATGAACGCAGCTCATCGAGAAGACTGGCCACGCCGTTACCGCGGGCCGACACATCCGTTGGGACAAACTGGATATCGAAAGTGCGCTTGCCAACAGGTATTTCCTGGGCACTCGCCACATTGCCTGACGCCGCCCTCGGCGGCGGTGCGACTGGCGCAACATCGCCGGCCGATAGCTGACGAAGGCGGGCACAAATCGACTCCACGCGCAGGGGATCGACCTCTCCTTGCCCTTGATGGGCTTCGAGCATTTCACGCAGGAGATCGCCTGATTCAAGAAAGGCGTCAACCATATCGGCCCGCAATCCCAGTTCCTGCTTGCGAATCCTGTCCAGCAGGTTCTCCAGGATGTGAGTTGTCTCAGCCAGATCGGTAAAACCGAACGTTCCCGCACTTCCCTTGATGGAGTGAGCAGCACGAAAAATGGCATTGAGTTGCTCAGAATCCGGATTTTCGACGTCCAGTTCAAGCAGCAGCCCCTCCATTGTTGCCAAGTGCTCTGCCGACTCCTCAAAAAATACCTGGTAGAACTGACTCATGTCGATAGTCATGCCACCCCCTGATCTCGGCCCCTACAAATGGAAGGCCGAAAATTGAATGCAAAAGACCTGCCCTGTTACAGGTCCGCCGGCTTCGCTTAGCCGATCACCTTGCGTACGACTTCGATCAGTTTTTGGGGGTCGAAAGGCTTGACCAGCCAACCGGTGGCACCGGCTGCACGCCCTTGCGATTTCATCGCATCTGAAGACTCGGTAGTCAGCATCAGAATGGGGGTCGAGGCGTATTGCGGCATCCCCCGAAGACTTTTGATCAAGGTCAGCCCATCCATGCGGGGCATGTTCTGGTCAGTCAAAACCAGGTTGATGCTCTTGGTCTTGGCTTTATCGAGGCCATCCTGCCCGTCGACGGCTTCAACCACGTCGTAACCCGCACTCTTCAAGGTAAAGGAGACCATCTGACGGATGGATGCGGAATCGTCAACTGCAAGAATGGTTTTTGCCATTTTTTCCTCGTGAATATTCAGAACAACGCAACTCCGCCGCGGGCGAAGCTGGTTTGACTAACAGGATTATTGTCCATTTTTTGCGAAACGACACTGGTTTTTTGCGAAATATGGTCAACGTGAGAACGGCTGGCAGAGAGAGCCTCCCATACTCCCGCGGACATCACGCCGTTTTGTCGCGAAAAAGTTCAGGCTAATCCTTGTTTCCGGGATGATTTACTCAGGTCGGGGATCAGCCCGGTTCGCTCAAACGAAATTTTCCGCTGCCGTTCGATGTTGCCACTCGTTTGGGGCAGCACGCCGACCTGTTATCCGGCAGTGCCTTTTCCAGCGCCAGGCAGTTTCAAGCCTTCAGGAAGAAGCTCCTCCTCACCGGCCTCAGACTCGGGTCCTTCTTCCTGCAAAATGGCTGTCTCCGTCTTGCGATTCAGGACAACGATACTGATTCTCCGATTAACAGAATTCAGCGGGTCGTTTTTGTCAAAAAGAACAGTCGAGGCGAGGCCGACGACACGTATTACCTTGCTGTCGTCCATGCCACCAAGGACCAACTCGCGCCTGGATGCATTTGCCCGATTGGCAGAGAGTTCCCAATTTGAGAAACCCTTTTCGCCACCGGAAAACTGCGATGCATCAGTGTGTCCGGCGAGACTGATCCGATTTGCCACACCGTTCAGCGCTTGGCCAATCTGGCGCAGGATATCGCGCGTGTAGGGCTTGAGATCGGCACTGCTGGAATCAAACATCGGCCGATTCTGCTCGTCGATGATCTGGATGCGCAGCCCCTCTGAGGTTATATCGAGCAACATCTGCTTTTTGAACTGGGCCAATTGGGGGCTCTGCTCGATCATTTTTTCGATCTCAGCCTTCAGACTCTCCAGGCGCTCCTGCTCCTTGCGGCGAAATTCGGCCTGAGCTTCCTTAGAGAAAGAAGTTGATTTCTTGGCCTCAACATCGCCGCGCTTGACTTGCCCGGACTGACGCGTCAAATCCTTCCCGCCCCCCTGAAGGACGCTGGTCGCATCGCCCGAGCCACTACCGCCCTGCATGGAAACTTTCAGCGGATTCTGGAAATGGTCGGCAATCCCCTGAAGGTCACCCTTGGCAGTCGAGCCAAGCAGCCACATCAACAGGAAGAAGGCCATCATTGCCGTCACGAAGTCGGCATAGGCGATCTTCCAGGCGCCGCCATGCGCTCCGCCGGCAACAACCTTCTTGCGCTTGATAACTATGGGGCGTGTCGAATCGTCGCTCATCGTATTTATCTAATGACTGACGACATGCTATTTGCCTTTTCGAGCTTTCAGCTCTTCCTCAAGTTCGATAAAGCTGGGGCGTTCATGCGAACCCAGGGTCTTGCGACCGAACTCGATGGCGACCTGTGGTGCATAGCCGGACATGGAGGCCAATAGAACCATCTTGATGGTCTTGTAGATCGTCGCCCCTTCGGCGGCCTTTTGTTCCAGCAGTTTGGCAACCGGCTCGACGAAGCCGTAGGAAATCAGGATACCGAGAAAGGTTCCGACCAGCGCCCCGCCGATCATTTTCCCCAGCACGGCTGGTGGGCTGCCCACCGACCCCATCACGTTCACGACGCCCATCACCGCCACCACGATACCGAAGGCCGGCACGGCACCAGCAATGCTGGCCACGACATGACCGGGTTCCGCTGCTTCGTGATGATGTGTTTCCAGCTCGACATCCATCAAGCTTTCGATTTCAACCGTATTCAGATTCCCGCCGACCATCATCCGAAGGTAGTCGCAAGTAAATTCCATCACATGATGGTCATGCACCAGATTCGGATATTTGCTGAAAATCGGGCTGGCTTCGGGATTTTCGATATCCCCCTCGATGGACATCAGACCTTCCTTGCGCACCTTGCCGAGGATTTCGAAAAGCATGGCCAAGGCATCGACATAGAATGCCTTGTTGTATTTTGATCCTTTGAGAATGCCAGGAACGGCACCAACCGTCGCCTTGATGATCTTGATGTCATTGGCCGCAACGAAGTAACCGATGGTCAAACCGATAATCGCGACGTACTCGGTCGGCACCCATAGCGCGAGGAGACTCCCGTGCAGTGCATACGTTCCCAGCGCCGAGGCCAGAATGATGACGTAACCAACAATCAGAAACATGCAAAGCCCCCTGTCGCGCCGGCAAAAACCAGCGCAGATCCGCCCAGTAATTGGTTTTCGCTATTGTAGCCACTTGAATTGCCGGCGTGCAAAGAAAGAGAGAGCCGACTTGGCGGAAATGCCCGGTGGTAGACTGAAGCATATTACGACACCGATCCACAGCCCATGATCCAATACTGCAACCACTGCGGCGCACATGTCAGCTTGGCTATTCCTCCGGGAGATTCGCTACCGCGACACGTGTGTGATACGTGCGGATACATCCACTATGAAAACCCGCGTCTGGTGGTCGGTTGCGTCGCGGAATGGGAGGATAGAATCCTGCTCTGCCGCCGTGCCATCGAGCCACGACACGGCTTCTGGACACTTCCTGCCGGCTTCATGGAAAATGGCGAAACCACGGCGCAGGCAGCGATTCGGGAAACACACGAAGAAGCGGGAGCGAGGATTCTGATTGATGCACCGTTCGCCATGATCAGCATCGCTCATATCAACCAGGTCCATTTGTTCTATCGCGGCCGCATGAGCAGCCCGCACTTTTCTGCTGGCGAGGAGAGCCTTGAAGTCAGCCTGTGCCACCCAGAGGAGATTCCCTGGAATGAACTGGCGTTTCGCAGCGTCAGCTTGTGCCTTGAGCGATACCTTGCTGATCGCGCAAAAGGTACATTCGGCTTTCACGAATCCGAAATTCTGGCCACATAGGCCTCGTCAGTCGCCGAGGCGGTATTCCACCGGCAAGGAAATCGCCATACGCCGGCCCCGCATGCCCTCCGGCAAAACCGCCAGATTGACCGCCTGCGTAACCATTTCAAGCGCCTGGGAATCAAGTAATTCGTAACCGGATGAGTTAACCAGCGAGACCATCGGGGTCCCCTGTCCTGTTGGCATGGAAACCGAGACCTGGACCACGCCTTCCCACCCCTTCTCCCGAGCCAGAGGGGGATAGACCTTGAACTGGCGGGCGCTCCGTGCAACGTTCAATCGATACCGCCCAATTTCCTCAACTGAGGCCACTGGCACATCAATCGGAGTCACCTCAAGCGAGCGATCCGACCTCGCCTCTCCGGAAACAGCAGGCTCTACGGTCGACCGGAAAAATGGGCCAAAATTGAAATTTTCTGCTGTTGATTTGGGTGGTGCGTCGGGAGCTCGAACGGCAGCCCGAGCTTTGATCATCGCAGCCTTGCGAATTCCGGGATCAAGCGAATCAATCCCGCGCTGAGAGGCAATGACCACACTCAAGGCGCTCACTCCATCGCCGTCAGGCGCTGTCCGAGCCAGTTCGCCAAGATAATTCGGCGACACCAGGATCACCACATGCAACAAAACGGAAATGACTATGGCACGAATCAGCATGCGCCAGTTTTACCGTTTTCGACACAAAAAACAAACCCCTGATCCGCTAAGCAAATCAGGGGTTTATAGCTGCCATCACTCAACGAGCGACGCGCAGGGCGGCGCCTTACTTGCCGGCCTTGCGTGAATCTTCGTCCATCTTGTTGGAGTACATCTTGCCCATGACTACACCAATGACCAGAACACCCACGATCACGGCGAAGCTCATCAGACCAAAATCGCTGCTAAACAAAAGTTCCCACGCCATATGTCACCTCCCAGTAACAAATAAAAAACTAATTTCCCGTGCGCGCCGTCAGGCGCAACGGTTCCACCGAATCAGCCTGCCAATTGCCTTGGAGCCGCCATTGAGCCGCGGGATCCTCAATCGAAACAAGCCAACGCCCAGAGACTTCCGTAGCCAGCTTGCCACTATAGAAGCCCTGTCCTTCCAAAGTCATCTTGACCAACTGGTCCTGTCCGGCACGCGTCGGATGCGCAAGTTTGAACGTGATCTCCGACGGAAAAGTTGCGTCGCGTTCCGCGCTCAGCAACAGTCGCAAATTAGGGCCTGAACGCATTACATCGCCATGCAAGCCAAGGCTGCCGGCCTTTTGGTCGCGCTGCAAGCTCTGATTAACAGACAAACCCTGCTTGTAATAGTCATCCGTCACCAAACCGTCGTTACTGACAACGGCCAGCCATAGCGTGATGAATCCTGCGACGATAACAATGCCCGGCCCAGCCATCAGAAACCAGGGCCAGCGCTCCTTGTACCAAGGTTGATTGTCGTTCTTCAATGTCATTGCGTTACTCATGTCAGGGCATCAGGAATGAGGCCTTTTCGTGAACCGCGATTTTCTCGTGGTTCTGGGCCTTGATATCAAAATAAATGGTGTTCGCGCCTTTCTTTCCGGACTCCGGCGGCACACGAACAACGATGGTCACTTCATGGTTCTCGGCACTGGCAACCTCAACGATACGGTCACCAACAATTTCCACCCCCTCCATACCCTCAACCGACAATGCATATCGCTTTGGCTCTTCGGTGGTATTCATTATTTTTAGGTTATAGACGTTTTCGATACGCCCGTCGTCAGCCTCTCGCGCCAGGAGAGAACGGTCGCGAATAACATCCACCTTCAAGGGCACGCGCACCGCCAAGGACCAGATTGCTGCAATCGTGATAGCCGTCAGAATCGTCGTGTACAGGATGATCCGTGGTCGAACAAGATGCGCAATGACCTCCTCGGAGGTAAAGTGCTTCGTCAGCGCATTTTCCGTAGTATAGCGGATCAGCCCCCTGGGCAGCCCCACCTTGTCCATTACCGGGTCACAAGCATCAATACACGCCCCGCAACCGATACATTCGTATTGCTGCCCCTTACGGATATCGATACCGGTCGGGCAAACCACCACGCACAAACCACAGTCCACGCAATCGCCCTGACCAGCCTCCTTGGCATTCACGGCCTTCTTGCGCGCGCCACGCGGCTCCCCCCGTTCCGGGTCGTAAGTGATGATCAGCGTATCGGGATCGAACATAACCCCCTGAAAACGCGCATAGGGGCACATATACTTGCAAACCTGTTCCCGAAGGAAGCCGGCCTGCATGTAGCAGAAGCCACCATAGAAAAAGGTCCAGAACAGCTCCCACCCGGAAAATCCAAAAGGCAGCGCGGCAAGCAGTTCGCTTACTGGCGTGAAATAAGCAACCAGCGTAAACCCCGTCCATAGTGAGATCAGCAACCATATGGCGTGCTTCGCAGCCTTCAGACCGAATTTCCTAACCGTCATCGGCCCTTTGTCCAACTTCATGCGCGCCGAACGTTCTCCTTCGATCCGGTTCTCAACCCACATGAATATTTCGGTGTACACGGTCTGCGGACAGGCATACCCGCAGAACAAGCGCCCGGCAATCGCCGTGAACAAGAACAGCGCATAAGCAGAAACGATAAGCAGCAAAGCCAGGTAGAAAACATCCTGGGGCCACAGGACAAGTCCGAACAAATAGAATTTTCGTTCAACCAGATGCAGCAAAACGGCCTGACGACCATTCCACTCGAGCCACGGCGCACAGTAAAAAAGAATTTGGGTAACCCAGACCAGAACCCATCGCCAATTATTCCACCACCCCTTGACGTCACGGATATAGACCTTTTTGTGTTTCTCGTAAAAAGAAACTTCCACCTGGGTATCGGCAGATTTGGCGTGAGGGCTATTGCTAGAGGGTTCCGTCATTGTCTTATCCGTATCTAAATTGCGCTGAGCGTGCCGTGCCCAGCGTTTTTTCAACGCAATTTAGATACAAATCAGCATTTTCAAATACAAAAGAAAAACGGGGCGGCTATGCCGCCCCGTTTCAACCAATTACTTGGCGCCTTGACTCAGGCTGATCACGTAAGCTGACAGCAGATGCACCTTGGCGTCGCCCAGGAATTCCTTCCAGGCAGGCATCTGGTTCTGACGACCCTTGGTGATCGTTTCGGTGATGGTCGCTTCAGAAGAACCATACAACCAGATCTTGTCGGTCAGATTGGGAGCACCGACAGCGGCCATACCCGTGGCTTCCATGCCGTGGCAACCGACGCAACCTGCAGAGGCAAAGGTTTCCTTGCCCTTGGCAGAACGCACGGAGTCATTCGGCAGGCCAGACAGCGAACGGACGTAGTTGGCCAGATCCTTGATGCTATCTGCACCCAACTGCTCATGCGGAGGCATGACGCCCATACGGCCGTTGGAAATGGTTTCCTTGATCTGATCCGGCTCACCGCCATACTGCCAGTCAGCGTCGGTCAGATTCGGGAAACCCTTGGCACCACGCGCATCAGCACCGTGACACTGCATGCAGTAGGTCAGGTACAGGCGCTTGCCCATTTCCATGGCTTGCTTGTCGCCGGCAACAGCCTTGACATCCATGGCCATGAACTTGTCGAACAGTGGCTTGACCGTAGCATCCATCTTGTCGACTTCTGCCTTGTGCTGACCACCTGACGTCCAGCCCAGCATGCCCTTGTAATTACCCAAGCCCGGATACAGCGCGAGGTAAACGAAGGCGAAGATAACCGTGATGATGAACATCCAGCTCCACCACTTGGGCATTGGATTGTTGTACTCCTCCAATGTTTCATCCCAAACGTGCCCCATCGTCTTGCCTGGGGTGAAGGTCGCCTTACCCTGCATGTAGAGAAGAATTGCGCAGGCGAGAATGCTACCCACCACAATCACAACCACGTACATGTTCCAAAAATCGCTAACGAAATCGCTCATTTGCTTTCCTTTTTTCAGCGGGGGTGCGACGGCTTTGACGTCGCACCCTGATCATCATGCTCCGCGAACGGCAAGTTGGCAGCTTCCTCAAACCCCTTCTTGCTACCCTTGCCGTAGGCCCACCCCACGATTCCCAGGAAGCAAAGCAACCCGACAACCGTAACGATGGAACGCAGATCGTTGATGTCCATGGCTATTACTTGACGTTCTTCAGTGCCGTACCCATGCCCTGTAGGTACGCAATCAGGACGTCGAGTTCGGTCTTGTCACCGATAGCTGCCTTGGCACCCTTGATCTCTTCGTCAGAGTAGGTAGGAATACCGCGGACATTGGCGTAGGTGCGCATGACCTGCATCTTCTTCTCGATGTCGGCGCCAACCGAATCCTTGGCCTTGGTGTTCCCCAGGAAGGCGAAGGCAGGCATGTTGGACTCGGGAACCACGTCACGAGGATTGATCAGGTGAGCGCGCTGCCACTCGTCAGAGTAACGGCCGCCAACGCGATGGATGTCAGGACCGGTACGCTTGGAGCCCCACTGGAACGGGTGATCATAAACGTACTCGCCCGCAACTGAGTAGTGACCGTAGCGCTCGGTTTCGGCACGGAACGGACGAATCATCTGTGAATGGCAGTTGTAGCAGCCTTCACGGATATAAATGTCGCGACCAGCAAGACGCACAGCATCGTACGGCTTGGTGCCTTCAACCGGAGTCGTGGTGGATTTCTGGAAGAACAGCGGAACAATTTCCAGCAAACCACCCCAGATCACAACCAACAGCGTAAGAATGATAAGGAGCGTTACGCTCTTTTCAATTTGTTCGTGTTTGAGCATTGTTATTCCCCCCTAATCAGGCGTGATGACCAACCGGAACGATCACCGGCGTGTCCTTGGTGTTTCCACCAGCCATGGTCTTGAACATGTTGTAGGCCATGATCAGCATACCGCCTAGGAACAGAACACCACCCAACCAACGGATCGCCCAGAACGGGTAGGAACCCTTGACGGACTCGACGAAGCTGTAAGCCAGCGTGCCGTCAGCATTAACTGCACGCCACATCAGCCCCTGCATAACGCCGGAAATCCAGGTAGAAGCGATATAGAGCACAGTGCCAATAGTCGCAACCCAGAAGTGGGTCGTCATTAGCTTGGTGCTATACATTTCGGTCTTGCCAAAGAGCTTCGGTAGCAGGTAGTACATGGAGCCGATGGAAACCATCGCCACCCAGCCAAGAGCACCGGAGTGCACGTGACCAACAGTCCAGTCCGTGTAGTGCGACAGCGCATTGACCGTCTTGATCGACATCATCGGACCTTCAAACGTAGACATACCGTAGAAGGAGAGCGAGGTGATCAGGAACTTCAGGACAGGATCGTCGCGCAGCTTATGCCAGGCACCGGACAGGGTCATGATGCCGTTGATCATGCCACCCCAGGACGGAGCCAGCAGAATCAGCGAGAAGACCATACCGACAGACTGAGTCCAGTCAGGCAGAGCGGTGTAATGCAGATGGTGAGGGCCCGCCCACATGTACGTAAAAATCAGCGCCCAGAAGTGAACCACGGACAGACGATAAGAGTAAACCGGGCGACCAGCTTGTTTCGGCACGAAGTAGTACATCATGCCGAGGAAGCCAGCTGTCAGGAAGAAGCCTACAGCGTTGTGGCCATACCACCACTGAATCATGGCATCCTGAACACCGGCGTAGGCCGAGTAGGACTTCAGGTACGAGACCGGCAGCACAGCGC
Source organism: Ferribacterium limneticum (assembly GCF_020510565.1). Taxonomy (NCBI): domain Bacteria; kingdom Pseudomonadati; phylum Pseudomonadota; class Betaproteobacteria; order Rhodocyclales; family Azonexaceae; genus Ferribacterium; species Ferribacterium limneticum. The sequence goes on along the minus strand of NZ_CP075189.1, from coordinate 779,237 downwards.
TATTACCCAGGTGCAACAGGGCAACGGCGATGATCATCGCGCCAAAGAACCAGTTCGCCACATAAATGTGAGAAACAGTCCGCTTGCCGATGGTGCCGAAGAACACAATTGCGTAGGAAACCCAGACCAGCGTGATCAGGATATCAATTGGCCATTCCAGCTCGGCATATTCCTTACCCTGGGTAAAACCCAAGGGCAAAGTAATTGCAGCCAACAGAATGACAAGCTGCCAACCCCAGAAAGTAAATGGAATCAGCGGACCACCCCACAAGCGGGTGTGCCCGGTGCGCTGAACACACCAGTAAGACGTTGCAAACAGAGCGCAGCCACCAAACGCGAAAATAACAGCGTTGGTATGCAACGGGCGTAAACGGCCAAAGTGCAGGAAGCCAATATTCAGCTCCGGCCAGACCAACTGCGCGGCGATGATGACACCAACCAGCATGCCAACAATGCCCCAAATAACAGTCATGACAGCGAATTGCCGTACGACTTTATCGTTATATGTGGTTTTCGTTCCAGACATGAACCCACCTCTCGTAAAGAAAAAACGGAATGCCCACCTCCCTTAACCCAAGGGGGCACATGGAAAGCGATGTTATTCTAGTTCAGGGGCGCTGTTTTGACCTAGATCAACCTACCTATTATCTAAGGCAGATAGTCCAAAATATCTAGGTGTGGCGCTTGACATGCGGAGCCAGGACAAAAAAAGGGTGCGTCGTAACGCACCCCAACCCCAACAGAGAATTGCAGTGAAGCGCTCGCTTCACAATGAGGTTATTTTGCCTAGCGTTGCCGCCTCCTACGTTGACGCAGGTCAACCATTCTCTCGTTTGTTAATTTCTGCTGGATCGACTGGTGGCTTTGGTTGATCTTCGTCCATCAGCACACGAAATCCCGGCCCTTCGAGGTCATCGAACTGGCCGCTGCGCACTGACCACCAGAAAGCCAAGGCGATCCCGAAAACCAGAAGAACCGAAACCGGGATAAGTAGATATACACTTTCCATCAATCTGTCTCCACACGCTGAATGCGCAGTGAATTGAGGACAACCAGCAACGAACTGGCCGACATGCCGATGCCGGCAATCCAAGGAGTTACGTAGCCCGTTATAGCCAATGGCAGAGCAACAAAATTGTACGCGAAGGACCACCAGAGATTCTGGCGGATCACTTGCAGGGTTTTCCGGGCCCGCCGCAAACCGTGACGCAGGTGATCCAGGTTTTCGGAGAGAAGAATGAAATCAGACTGTGTTCTGGCCAGTTGTGCGCCCCCGCCCATGGCGACGGAAACCTGTGCCAGAGCCAGAACCGGCGCGTCATTGACACCATCGCCGAGCATGGCAACAACGGCCCCCTCCGCCTGAAGGCCGGTGACACAATCGTGCTTGCCCTGCGGAGTAACACCCGCCCGAACGTCGGTGATTCCCAGCTTGCTGGCAACACGATTAGCCACTGCTGGCGCATCGCCAGTCAACAGAATCACTTTTTTTCCCGCCGCCCTAAGTTCCGCGATCAAGGCCGCCGACTCATGGCGCAACTCGTCGCCGATCCGGAACAGTGCCAAGCAACCGTTTTCATCTGCGAGCACAACAACGGTATCGCCGCTTTCCAGCCAGTCAAGGGCGGCATCCGGCAGTTTGGCGGCGCTCAGCGCGAGTGCATAGTCCGGGCGACCGATGCGGCAACGACGACCGGCAACGAGCGCCTCGATGCCCTGCCCGGGCTCGCTGACCACCTCGGATGTTTCAAGCAATTGCTCTCCTGCCGCCTGACGCAGGGCGGATGCTACCGGGTGTTCCGAGGCGTGTTCGAGGGCGGCGGCGATGACGAGGCACTCCTCCCGGCTTGCTCCAGCCATCGGAAAGACGTCTACCAGATGCATGTGCCCAGTCGTCAAGGTACCCGTTTTATCAAAGACAAAATGGGTTGCTCTGGCCAAGGTTTCAATGGCATGCCCGCGCGTTACCAGCAGGCCGTCCTTGGCTAGCGCCCCCGCCGATACGGTCAGCGCAATCGGCGTCGCCAGCGACAGGGCGCACGGGCAAGTAACGACGAGGACCGAAACGGTGATCCACAACGCCTTCGAGGGATCGACGAAATACCAGCCAACCGCGACAAGAATTGCCACGGCAAGCAGCGCCGCGACGAAATAGCTGGCGATACGATCCGCCAGCACAACGATTTTCGGCTTTTCAGCGGCGGCCCGCTCCATCAACTGAATGATGGCCGACAGCCGTGTACCTTCGCCGACCTGCTCGACCTGCACAACCAGCGGGCTCTCGGCATTGATTGAACCGCCGGTGACTGGCTCGCCGGGCGACTTTGGCACGGGCTTGCTCTCGCCCGTCAGCAAAGCCTCGTTGGCACAACTAACGCCTTCGATCACTCGCCCATCGGCGGGGACGATATCGCCAGCCCGAACCATGACGTAGTCACCCTGACGCAGGTCGGCGACAACACATTGTTCAGTGTCACGGTCAACCGGAAATTTTGGCATTTTTTGGGCAAACGCCGGGAGCAGCCTAGCTAGCGCTTCCGTCACGCTGACCGCCTTCTGGCGTGCCGTCATTTCCAGATAGCGGCCACCAAGAAGGAAGAAGATGAACATCGTGACCGAATCAAAATAGACCTCGCCGGCCTGCACAAAGGTGGCCCAGCAACTGGCAACAAAAGCTGCACCGACGCCAAGCGCCACCGGCACATCCATGCCGACCCGGCGCAGCTTGATATCGCGCCACGCATTGCGGAAGAACGGCGCCGAGGAATAGAAAATGACCGGCACAGTGAGCAACAGGCTGGCCCAGCGCATCAGGCTTTCGATGTCAGGCGCCATATCACCGTCGGCGATATAGACCGGATAGGCGTACATCATCACCTGCATCATGCCGAAGCCGGCGACCCACAGGCGCCACATGGCGTCGCGCCGTTCCTTGCGGGAGATTTCCTCGTTCTTGGCCGCATCGTACGGGTAGGCGCGATAACCGATGGCAGCGATGGCGCCGAGAATATCCGAGAGCTTGATGCGGGTTTCGTCCCAGCGCACGCGCGCCCGGCGGGTCGTGTAATTGATATTGACCGCCGTCACGCCGGGCAAGCGGCCGACATGTTGTTCGTTCAACCAGATACAAGCGGAACAGGTGATGCCCTCAAGCAGCAACGAAGCTTCGCGCTCGTTTTGCCCAAGCTCCTTGACAAAGCTTTTCTGGAACTCGGCGTGATCGTACATGACCAGTTGATCGAGGATCGCCGGCATCGCTTCGCGCGGCGACTCGGGCATCGCGTCGCGGCTACGGTAGTAGTCCGCCAGCCCGTTATCGACAATCGATTGCGCAACCGCCTGGCAGCCGAAACAGCACATGGCCCGCGGCTCGCTGTCGATTTTTACCGACAGATCGACATCGTCGGGAATCGGCAGGCCACAGTGATAACAGGAAGCGGAGGGCATCAAATAAAAAGGCACCGAAGTGCCTTTTGGGTCAAGGACGGAGCCGAAGTATAGTTTATTTGACGCCCATCCGGATGGCGCCATCCAGCCGGATGACTTCGCCATTGAGGTAGGCATTCTCCGCGATATGCCTGACCAGTGCGGCGTACTCGGCCGGCTTGCCCATACGTGTCGGGAACGGCACCATTTTGTTCAGCGAGTCCTGCACCTCGGGCGGCATGCCGAGCAGCATCGGCGTCTCCATGATGCCCGGTGCGATCGTCATGCAGCGGATGCCACTACGCGCCAGTTCGCGGGCAACCGGCAAGGTCAGCGCGACGATGCCGCCCTTCGAAGCAGCGTAGGCGGCCTGACCGAGCTGGCCTTCGTAAGCGGCAACCGACGCGGTATTAATAATCACGCCACGCTCGCCACCGACATCCGGCTCATGCTTCATCATGGCATCAGCCGCCAGGCGGATCATGTTGAAAGTACCGACCAGATTGATATTAATCACCTTGGCGAAGCTCTCCAGCCGATGTGGCCCCTCCTTGCCAAGCACCTTCTCGGCAGGAGCCACGCCGGCGCAGTTCACCAGGCCATGCAGCGCGCCAAATTTCGAAATTGCCGTATTTATCGCGTTGACCGCAGAAACCTCATTCGCCACATCGGTTTCGACAAAACAGGTATTCGCGCCCAAGTCTGCCGCCATCTTTTCGCCAGCCTGACGATTCAGGTCGACCAGCACCACCTTCGCCCCTGCTTCCGCCAAAGCACTCGCCGTCGCTGCGCCCAGACCAGAACCCGCGCCGGTTACCAGAAAAACCTTGTCCTTGATTTGCATGCCACTCTCTCCTGAATAATTATCTTTTTCCAGACGGTACCGTATGGAAAGAAAGCACATATTACTCCTCGAAGTCGCGATCGAAAATGGCCTCACCGTGCGCCCCCGCCTTGCCGTGATGCTATGATCGATAAATATCCCGACCAATCAAGGCGCTATCCGACCATGTCCGCGCAGGCCACATCCGACAGACCCGGGCCAACCGTTCTCGTCATCGACCCGTCGGCGAGCAATAGAGCTTTGATCTGCGAGTGCCTTCGCCAGTTGCCGGAAGTCCGGACCATGGCCACCGGAGATGGTGACCAGGCGCTGCAGATGTTCCGCGAAACCTGGCCCAGCCTGGTTCTGCTCGACACCACCCAGCAGGACACCAACGGCATCGAATTGACGCGAAAAATCCGCGCCTGGGAGCTATCCAGAATTGAAACCGGGATTTCGCCATGGACGCCGATCGTCTTTCTCTCCTCGGTCACCGATGAAGACACCCTCGCTCAGGGAATCCTGGCCGGCGGTGACGACTTCCTGAGCAAGCCCGTCTCGGAAGTCGTGCTATTGGCCAAGGTGCGCGCCATGCTGCGCATTTCGACCCGGCAACAGGAAATTTGCGAAGTCCATCGCCAACTCAAGGAAATCGCCATTCTCGACAGCCTCACCGGCATCCCGAATCGCCGCCACTTCGATGACACCCTGGCCGTCGAATGGAAGCGTTGCATCCGCAACGACACGCCGCTCAGCATCGTCCTCAGCGACGTCGATTTCTTCAAGCAGTTCAACGATATCTATGGCCATCAGGCCGGCGATTTCTGCCTGAAGGCAGTAGCCAGTTCGCTCAGCGAATCGCTCTTTCGCGTCGAAGACACTGTCGCCCGTTACGGCGGCGAGGAGTTCGTCGCCATCCTGCCCGGCACCGATGCCAATGGCGCCTACGCCGTCGCCGAACGCATGCGCCAATCGGCCCGCGACCTGCACATCCCGCATGAACGCGGCATTGACGGCCGGGTTTCCTGCAGTTTCGGTGTTGCCAGCACGCTACCGAGCACAGAAAAAGCACCACAGCAACTGGTCAAAACGGCGGATGCCAGCCTTTACGCCGCCAAAAGCGCCGGCCGTAATCGGGTCATACTCAATCTCGAGTAATCGCCTCGCCGAAAATGAAAAAGCCCACACGAGGTGGGCTGAATCAAGATGGTGCCGCTTGCCGGAATCGAACTGGCGACCTTTTCATTACGAATGAACTGCTCTACCAACTGAGCTAAAGCGGCAAACCAAGGTCGCGAATTCTACAGCAGCTGATCTGTACGGGCAACAAGGAGTGTTCCGAATCGCCATCCTGCGACGCGATCACGACCACCGTCACCATCCCGAAGGCTCGGATATTCATTTCAAATGCCTTTTGCGGCCGTTGTAGAAGCACAGCGTAGAATCACGGGTTTTCCGGCAACGCCCATATCGAATGAATCTACTCCGCGCCCTGGCCACGGTCAGTGGCATGACCCTTCTCTCCCGAATACTCGGCTTCGCCCGTGACTTTGTCATCGCCCGTACCTTCGGCGCCGGGTTGGCCACCGATGCTTTCTTTGTTGCCTTCAAGCTACCCAATCTGCTACGCCGGATGTTTGCCGAAGGCGCATTTTCCCAAGCCTTCGTCCCTATCCTTGGCGAATACAAGAACAAGGGCAGCGAGGAAGATACGCGCACGCTGGTCGACCATGTCGCCAGCCTGCTTTCGATAGCGCTGTTTGCCGTCACCGCGCTGGGGGTGGCTCTGGCCCCCGTGCTGGTCTGGATTTCAGCTCCCGGCTTTGCCGAAGACACGGACAAGTTCGAACTGACGGTGACGCTGACCCGCATCACCTTTCCGTACATTTTCTTCATGTCGCTGGTCGCACTGTCTGGCGGCATTCTCAACAGCTGGAGCCGTTTCGCCCTGCCGGCTTTCACGCCTGTGCTGCTTAACCTTACCTTCATCGGCATGGCCCTTTTTGCCGCCCCCTATTTCGATCCGCCGGTGCTGGTTCTGGGTTGGGCGGTATTTCTCGGCGGCCTGCTGCAACTGGCCATCCAGATTCCCGCCCTGAAGAAAATCGCCATGCTGCCGCGCCCCTCGCTGAACTGGCGCGCAGCCTGGGCCGACCCCGGGGTGCGCCGGATTACGATGCTCATGGCACCGGCGATGATTGGCGTCTCGGTGTCGCAGATCAGCCTGCTCATCAACACCATTTTTGCTTCGTTCCTCAAATCCGGCAGCGTTTCCTGGCTTTATTACGCCGACCGTCTCATGGAATTCCCTTCCGGCCTCCTCGGCGCGGCGCTGGGGACCATCCTTCTGCCCTCGCTATCGCGCTATCACGCGAGCAACAACCCTGTCGAATATTCGCGGCTGCTCGACTGGGGCCTGCGCCTGACCCTGCTGCTCGCCGCCCCGGCCGCCCTAGCCCTGGCCATCCTGGCCGTGCCGCTGATCTCGGCCCTGTTCTATCACGGCGCTTTTTCAGCCGACGACGTCTTCCGCACCAGGGAAGCGCTGGTCGCCTACACCGTCGGCCTGACCGGCATGATTCTCGTCAAGGTGCTGGCCCCCGGCTTTTATGCCCGCCAGAACATCAAGACGCCGGTGCGTATCGCCCTCATTTCACTGGCTGCCACGCAGTTCATGAACCTCGCCTTCGTCGGCTGGCTCGAACATGCCGGACTGGCCCTGTCGATCGGCCTCGCCGCCTGCCTCAACGCCCTGATGCTCTATCGCGGCCTGCGTCGGCTGGAAATCTACCAGCCGCAGGCCGGATGGCTGATTTTCAGCGGCAAGCTGCTGCTCGCCCTGATCGTCATGGGCGCGGCCCTGTGGTTTGGTATGGGCCAGGAAAAAAGCTGGTTGCAAAGCAGCTTCGTCGACCGGACAATCCATTTGTCTTGGCTGGTTCCCCTCGGCGCCACCACCTATTTCGCCACACTATGGATTCTTGGCTTCCGTCCGCGGGATTTCAAACGCCAGGCGGCCTAATCAGAAGAGGTTACGATGAAACTGACCAGCACCAGCTTTGCGGATGGGCAAAAAGTCCCGGGGGAGTTCGCCTTTTGCACCCCTGATCCGGCTCGTCACGTCTGCCTTGGCAAGAACGAGAACCCCAATCTGGCATGGAGTGACGTCCCTGCCGGCACAAAATCCTTTGTCATTATCTGCCACGACCCGGACGTCCCAAGCAAGGGCGACGACGTCAATCAGGAAGGCCGAACCGTTCCCGCGGCCCTGCCCCGGGTCGATTTCTTCCACTGGGTTCTGGTCGACCTGCCAGCCACGACTGGCGAGATCAAGGCGGGCGAGTTCAGCAACACCGTCACCCCGCGCGGCAAGCCGGGGCCACAGACAACACAAGGCGGCCGCCAGGGCATCAATAACTACACCGACTGGTTCGCCGGCGACCACGACATGAGCGGCGACTACTACGGCTACGACGGCCCCTGCCCGCCGTGGAACGACGAAATCATCCATCACTACATCTTCACGGTGTATGCACTGGATATTGAAAAGCTGCCGCTCGAAGGCAAGTTCGGCGGACCGGAAGTCCGCGCCGCCATACAGGGCCACATTCTGGCCGAAGCCAGCCTGACCGGCACGTATACGCTGAACGCCAGCCTGCAAGCCTGATTTTCGTATCCGTTAACGCCAAAGGCCATGCAATCGCATGGCCTTTGTCTTTTCTAGCCGGCGGGCGCCTTACTTGGCCAGCCCCTTGCAACCGCCAACCGTGTTGCCGTTACACGGCACCGAGGTCTCCCGATTGATCAGCCACTTGCCATTGACCTTGATCATCTCGAGCGTCTTCTGCGTCGTGTCGTTGTAGCCCTTCGACTGATAGACCTGGCGGAATTCGGCGAAGGCGCGGTCGTTACCGTCCATCCTGACTTTCATGTCCTGGATATCGACATTGATGCTGTCGCGCGGGGCGATGCGACCGCGGCGCAGTTGCGCCCAGTCTTCGCGGGTCAGACCACCGTCCGGGGTGAAGGTCGGGGCGTAGAAGGCGCTGTAGGCGGCGTAGTCTCTGGCCGACCAGGCGGCAGCCCAGGATTTGACCTGGCTCTGGATGCCGGCTTCGGGGCTGGCGATAGCGGGAGCCGCTGCCATGAGCGGAGCACGGCTGGCGTTGAGGGCGGCGGCTTTGGCGTTGAGTTCGTTACGGTCAGGCAGGCCGAGGGCGACGGGGTCATTCGGGCAGAGTTGGCTGGGGTCAACGTCGGCGAGTTCGCTGTTGTCCGGGGTGGCGGCGTCGAGGCGTTGCAGGCCGAGCTGTTCGAGCAGCGTGCCCATGCCGGCGTAGGTGCGCAGGTAGGCGAGGCTCAGGTCGGTGTCGGCGTTGATATTGGCGCGGCGGGCGGCAAGGAGTTCGTTTTCGGTGTCGAGGAGGTCGAGCAGGGTGCGTTGGCCGACGTTGAACTGGTCACGGTAGGCGTCACGGGTCTTTTCCAGGAGGGTGACCTGGCGGGCGTTGAAGGTGGTTTGTTCCTTGAGGCGCTGGACGTCGTTATAGGCGATGAGGAGCGTTTGCCGGGTGTCGCGGCAGGCTTTTTCGCGGAGGTCGAAGGCGAGGTTTTTCTTTTCGATGGTCTGCTTTTCGCGGGCACGATCGGAGCCGCCGTTGAAGAGGTTCCAGCTAACGACGAGTTCGGCGACGTTGTGGTGGCGGTCACCGGTGTCACCGAGGTAGTTGCGGGTGTTGTCGGTGCGGGCGCGGAAGTCGAGCTTCGGGGAGTAGGCGGCGCGCCGGTTGTTGATTTCGTATTGGCTGGCTTCGATGTTTTCGGTGGCGGCTAAGAGCGCGGGGTTTTTGCGGTGCAGGGTGTCGAGGGCAACTTTGGCCTGGGCCGGGATGGCGGTGTTGAGTTCGGCCGGGGGAGCGATGGCGTCGGCGGGGTGCTGGCCGACGAGGCGCTGGTAGCGGGCGCTGACGTCGTGGAGGTTGGCGCTTTCGGTGATCAGGTTGATTTCAGCGAGGGCGAGGCGGCTGCCGGCTTGTTCGAAGTCGACACGACGGCCGACGCCGCTTTGGGTGCGTCGTTCGATCTGGTCGTAGGTGGCTTTGTGCTGGATGTAGTTGTCTTTGGCGAGGTCGACGAGGTGGCGGTAGCGCAGGACGTCGAGGTAGGCGCGGCCGGCTTCGAGGGCGGTGGTTTCGGAGGCGTCGAGGAGTTCGTAGTAGCGGACGATGCGGGCTTTGTCGAGGCGGCGGACTTCGTTGCGCGTGGCGAAGCCGTCGAAGAGCATTTGGTTGAGGCTGAGCATGACGCCGCTGCGGGTGTAGTCGCGGTCGGCGGCGGTGGGTTGGCGCAGGCTTTCGCGGCCGGAGCCGGCGGTGAGGTCGACACGCGGGAAGTAGCCACCGCGGGCGACGCCGATTTCTTCGTCAGCGGCGCGGTAGGCGTGCCACTTGGCGGTAACTTCCGGGCTGTTGAGGACGGCGCGTTGGGCTACTTGTTTTAGGGTGGCGGGGGCTGCAATGGCGCTCGGGATCGACTCTGCCGCATTTGCCAGGACAGGAAATGCGACGGTTACCAGCAAGGAAAGGAGTTTTTTCATTTTCATGGAGGATAATCAGCAAGGTTTTGGCCGGATTATAGAGATTAGCCATTGGGCGAATGTGAAATAACCGACGTTTCCAACCTGATAATTCAACGACTTGACGCGTCCATTGCGTAACAAAACTGCGCTACTCCGCTGGCTGGCCACAGTCGTCGCCATAGGCATGCTCTCTTTGAGCGGGCTGCCCTTGGCACTGGGCGTGGACTTTGACCGGCTGCAACAGGTGTTGCTCAGCCGTTTTGGCGCCGACCGGGTACCGTTGTTGATCGATTGGCAGCGCATGCTCGGCGAAGAGCGCAAGGCGCCGGAAATGGACAACCTGCGGCGCGTCAATGACTTCATCAATCGGCGAATTACTTTCGACGACGACATGTCGGTGTGGGGCCAGAACGACTACTGGGCAACGCCGACCGAAACAATTGGCCAGGGGCGCGGTGATTGTGAGGATTTCTCCATCGCCAAGTATTACTCGTTGATCGATCTCGGCATACCGATCAACAAACTTCGTCTGGTCTACGTCAAGGCAGCACAGACGGGGCCGGCGGGAACCTTCCTCCAAGCGCACATGGTGCTGGCCTATTACGCCACACCGACGGCGGATCCGCTCGTCCTCGACAACCTGAATCCCCAGATCCTGCCCGCCTCGCGACGCAGCGATCTTTCACCCATTTTCAGTTTCAACAGCGCGGGGCTGTGGCAGGGCACCGGCAACAATGCCAGCAAGAGCAATCTTTCACGCTGGCAGGATTTGCTGGCCCGGGCGCGCGCTGAAGGCTTCCAGTGAGGTAATCGACATGTCCTTATTCCGACAACTCTGGCTCGCGGTGATCGCCAGCGCCGTTATCGCGTTTGCCGGCAGCTTCATCGTCAGCACGCTGACGGCTCGCCATTATCTGGAGCGCCAGTTGGCCATCAAGAACAATGACAACGCCGCCACCCTGGCGCTGGCCATGTCGCAACTCGATAAGGATCCGGTCACGGTCGAACTACAGGTCGCAGCCGTTTTCGACAGTGGCCAGTATGCCGTTGTCCGCCTGATCGACCCGAACGGCAAGAGCATGATTGAAAAAACCAGCCCGCAGGATGCCGGAAGAGTGCCCGACTGGTTCATCCGTGTTTTCCCGATTGACTCGCAGCCTGGTCAAGCCCAAGTTTCGTCCGGCTGGAACCAGTTTGGCACGATAGAACTGGTCAGCCACAGCCATTTTGCCTACACCGAACTATGGAGTGGTGCCCTCAAATTGCTCTGCTGGTTCGCCATCGGCGGCGGCCTGATGGGCCTCCTCGGCATGCACTTCCTGCGCAGCATACGGCGGCCACTCGACGCCGTGGTCGGGCAGGCGCAAGCCATCAGCGAAAGGCGCTTCACAACCATCAGCGAACCTTCGACACCCGAGCTAAAAAGTCTGGCCAGTGCGATGAATGCCATGGTCGACCGCCTCAAGGCGATGTTTGCCGAAGAGGCGGCCCGCCTCGAGCAGGTACGCCGCGAAGCGAACCTCGATAGCCTGACCGGCTTGGCCAACCGGGCCTTTTTCATGAACCAGTTGGCTGCCGCCCTCAGTGACGACGACGCAGCTGCCTCCGGTTCGCTGGTCTTGCTGCGTCTGGCCGATCTGGCCGGCATCAACAAGCGGTCCGGTCGGGAAATGGCCGATGAACTGCTGAGTCGACTCGGCAGCACCCTGAACGGACTGGCTGCGGAAAAGCCCAATGCCGCCGCCGCCCGCCTAAATGGTGCCGATTTTGCGCTGCTCCTGCCGGGCGTCCAGGATCCCGCGCCGTATGCCGAGATACTGCTTCACGCACTAAACGACCTGACTGCTGCCGGACTGATCGACGGCGAACGCATCGGCCACATTGCCAGCGGCGTCTATCTGCACGGCCAGACGATAGGCAGCCTGTTGTCGCGCGTCGACACCGCGCTGGCATCGGCCGAGGGCCAGAGCGGGCTGGCCTGGTGCCGTGCCGAGAGAGATTGCGATCAACATGCAACTTCCAACGCTGACTGGAAGAAACTACTCGAAGGCGCCATCCAGACCCAGCGCCTGCGCCTGATCGATTTCCCGGTAGCCGGCAACGCCGGGCAATTGCTCCACTTCGAATGCCCGCTTCGCCTGCAAACCACTGAGGACGGCGAATGGCTGACCGCCGGCAGCTTCATGCCGATGGCCTCGCGGCTATCGATGACTACCGAGCTCGATCTGGCTGCTGCCCGCCTGGCGCTGGAGCGCATAGCCGCTGGCGCACCGGCCGTTGCGGTCAACCTCTCCGGGGAGTCCATTCTGGATGCCTCGTTCCGCGCCCGACTGTTCGCCCAAATCGCTGCCCGCAAGGATCTGGCCCCGCGTCTCTGGCTGGAAGTGTCGGAAATCGGCGCCTTCCAGCATTTTGATGAATTCCATGCGTTCTGTGACGCGCTGCGCCCTCTCGGCTGCCGCCTCGGTATCGAACACTTCGGCCGTCAATTCAGCGAAATAGGCCGCCTGCACGGCATCGGCCTCGATTATCTGAAGGTCGATGGCAGCTTCATCCGCGCCATCGATACCCAGGCAGGTAACCAGGCCTTCATCAAGGGCCTGTGCAGCATCGCGCATAACATTGGTTTGACCGTGATTGCCGAAGGCGTCCAGACCGCCGAGGAACTGGCCATCCTGCCCGAACTGGGCTTCGACGGCGCTACCGGCCCCGCCGTCCCGAGGAATTGAACGATGAGCACCGAAATCGAACTCAAGCTTCAACTCAGCCCGAAGGCAGCGCGCAAACTGGCCGATCATCCGTTGCTCGCCAACATCGAGTCGCAGAAACTGCATTTGCTGAACACCTATTTCGACACGCCGACACGGGAGCTTCATGCCCGGCGCGTTGCCCTACGGTTGCGTAAAAAGGGCTGGCAATGGCTGTGCACCGTCAAATCGGCTGAGCCGGCCAGCGGCGGACTGGCCATGCGCAGCGAATGGGAAGCGCCGGCCACACCGGGCATCTTCGATTTCAGCCACGTGGATGCCAACGATTTCCGTGTCTTTCTCGAGCAGCGCGTCAATCAGTTCGAGCCCATTTTCACCACCGATTTTCGCCGTCAGGTCTGGAGCGTGCCATTCGGCGAATCGCTGATTGAGCTGGCCATCGACCGCGGCCAGATAGAGAGCCGTGGTCAGCGGACGCCGATCTGCGAAATCGAACTCGAACTGCTTTCGGGCCAGGTCGATGACATCTTCAACCTGACCCGCCAGCTTCAAAAAGACTTCGATCTCTTCCCCGCCATCGCCAGCAAAGCTGAACGTGGCTACGCCTTGTTTCTCAATGAGCCGCTCCGCCCATTCAAAAGCAAACCGGTGCCAATCAACGAGCAGCAGGCACCCATCGAGGCCTTTCGCAGCATCGCGCTGGGCTGCCTGGAACATTTCCAGCGCAACGAAAAAGGACTGCTATTGGGTGACGAAGCTGAATTCATCCACCAGGCCCGCGTCGCGCTACGCCGCCTGCGTTCGGCGATCAAGCTCTTCGCCCCGGTGCTGCCACCTGAATTTGTCGCTGCCTATGGCCAAACCTGGCAAACGCTGGCTGGAGCCCTGGGCGATACGCGCAATTGGGACGTCTTCCTCGAAGAAACCCTTCCGCCCATCGCTGAAGCCTTTCCGGAAAATCGCGACATCAAGCGCCTGCGCAAAGCAGCGCAACGCCGCGCCAGCAGCGCCCGAAAATCCGTCATCGGCCTGCTCGCAGTTAAGGAATATCCGCGCCTGCTGCTCGAATTCACCGCCGCCGTATACACGCTGGGCGATACGCTACCGCTGCCGATCAAGGATTTCGCCCAACAGCAAATCCGCAGCCACGCCCGAAAAGCCCGCCGCATGGCCAGTCGGCACGCCGAACTCAGCCCGGAGGAACGCCACAAAATGCGCATCGCCTTCAAGAAGCTGCGCTACACGCTGGAGTTCTTTGCCCCTCTCCTCCCGCCACGCAAGCTCAAGCCCTATCTGGCTGCGCTATCGCAACTGCAGGACGAACTTGGCCTGATCAACGACCACGTCACCGCAGAGGCGCTGATAGCCGAAGCCCTCAAGGGGCGCCCGATTGGCCCGATCCACGGCTGGATTTCCGGTCGACACGCCCTGCTGGTCAGTGAATTGCCTGAAGTGCTGCAGACATGGCTAGCTCAAAGAACGCCGTAAGCCCCGGGCAAAACAAAGCCGGAAAGATTTTAATTTTTACCGTTTTTCCCGGTTGACCGTAGTAACAACCTTCTTAAGGTTCAAAACTTGGCGCCATGTGCCCCTTACCGTCACCCAAACCTGCCAGCCCTTTACTGCAGGTTACAGGTACCAATAGAGAAATTACAGTGAACAGTCCTTACGCCTCTACTGGAACTGAATGTTGCATCGGCGTTTTGTGCTTCGGCAATAGTTGTCGGCGACGCGCCGGTTGAGTTGCATGATTGCAAGACAACGGGAAACAACAAGGTAGTGTCGTTCGCCGCCCCGGCAACAGCAGCACTGCGGGCCACGGCCGTTGCCTCATCCAAGCAGGCGGCATCCGCTGATCTTTCGATGTAAGTTCGGTATTGGGGGATTGCGATGGCTGCCAGAATTCCAATGATCGCAACCACAATCATCAGTTCGATCAGAGTAAAACCTTTCTGCATCGTTTTCATGTGGATGCCCCCCCAAGGACATATCTCGAATTCCGAATACTGCTGCACTTGTTTCAAACAGCGCTGAGTAGGCGTTCGAGAGTCAGGCCTGGAATCATGAACGCCGCATCGGGTGCTAACAGCACGGACTAGCAGAAAGCAGAACTTAACCATTTGGCTTGCAGCGATGGTCAGATCAAACACGAAAATATTCCATTGACGGCAGAAAAACCAAATCGACGCCTAAAAAAAGCCGGAGCATCTACCCCGGCTTTTTCTAAATAAGGGCTAACCCCTATTTATCTATGCTACTCAGCATCAGGGAGCGGCGACAGCATTCAAGACGCAAGTACTTGAACCAGAGTTACAGGTAGTAGTTCTGATAATAGCGGCGTTGCCACGCGTTTGCGGCGTGAAGGTGATAGGGGCATTGTCTGCATAGTTCTGAATAGTCGGGGCGGCGGCAAGTGCAAGGCAGGCGGAGTTAGCGAAAGCCGGTGCATTCTCATTGTTAGCCAAAAGAGCAACCGCCGAACTCATATAAGACTTCGCCTCGGCCTCGCATGCACCGTTGGCGGAGCGCTGGGTGTAATCACGATATTGCGGCAGTGCAATGGCAGCCAGAATACCAATGATGGCGACAACGATCATCAGTTCGATCAGGGTAAAACCTTTTTGAACGTTCTTCATTTGAATCTCCTTTTAGTGACAAGGCGGGAAAGCCGCTGATTTACCTATAACAGTTTCCGTGCCAGGTTTTGGAAACGCAGCATAAATGCCCCCTGACTTTCGCAAATCCTTTGTCACTCATAGGCTTGGCCGTATTCATACGGTAACTGCAAATAAACGTAGTGCCCAAGCACCCAAAAAGACATGACAATTTGCGTCACCCTGAGCGGACGCAATGCGGCAGGCATGGGCATAAGGGCTGTGAAATATGGCAAATACAACACCAGCCAGATAACCCGACGATGATTCAGCAGTCAACCTGATGAGTTTTCAGGAAAGCGCTGGCGTATCGGCGGTAAACCTGGCTGCTGATGAAAACTTCATGCAGAGCCGGGTCGATATGGCCGTTCTGGCTGAATCGTTCGAGGATGACTAGTGCTTCAGAGAGCCTCATGCCGTCCTTGTACGGCCGGTCCTTGGCGGTGAGCGCTTCGAAGATATCGGCGATGCCCATGATCCTGGCCTGCCAGCTCATGTTTTCGCGCTTGAGGCCTTTGGGGTAGCCTTTGCCGTCCATCCGTTCGTGATGGCCGCCGGCGTATTCGGGGACGTTTTTGAGGTGTCGCGGCCACGGTAGCTGTTCGAGCATCTTGATGGTGGCGACGATGTGGTGGTTGATGATGTCGCGCTCGGCTCGGGTCAGAGTGCCGGAGCGGATGGTCAGGTTTTCGAGTTCGTCGTCGCTGAGGAATGGCACTTCCTCTCCGTCGGCGTTGCGCCAGCGATACTCGGCAGCGATTCGCCGGACCTGCCCGATGTCGTCATCGGACATTTTTTCGCAGCCGATATTGGCGCGATGCAGAATCCCACGGTCAACCGGAATTTTTTGGCAAAAATGAAAAAAGATTCGCTCTGCTTCGGCCGGCGGAACCCCTTCGGCGATGCCTTTCCATTTACGAATTTCGGCATCGCGCTTGACGACCTCAAAACGCGTGTCGATGAGATGAATGCGGTCGTAAATGGTTTGCAGCTTGGTGGCTTTATCGACGATGTGCACCGGCGTCGTGACCTTGCCGCAATCGTGCAGCAGCGCGGCGATGCGCAGTTCGTAGCGGTCCTTGTCGGTCAGCTTGAAATCAGCGAGCGGACCTTCGCGGGTGGCGTCGGCGGCTTCGGCGAGCATCATGGTCAGCTCCGGCACTCGCTGGCAGTGGCCGCCGGTGTAGGGCGACTTTTCGTCGATGGCCAGGTTGATGAGTTTGACGAAGGACTCAAAAAGCGCTTCGAGTTGCTGGACGAGTTGCCGGTTGCTCAGGGCGATGGCGGCCTGCGAGGCAAGCGATTCGGCTAGGCGCTGGTCGGCCTGGGAGAATTCGCTGACCGCCCCATCCGTTGGACTGAGTGAGTTGATCAGTTGCAGCACGCCGATGATTTCGCCCTCGTGGTCCTTCATCGGCACGGTCAGGAAGGATTGCGAGCGATAGCCGGTGCGCGCGTCGAACTGGCGCGTACCGGAAAAATCAAATCCCTCGGCGCTATAGGCGTCGGCGATATTGACCGTCTTGCCGGTTATGGCGGCATAGGCGGCGACCATGCAGTCGTTGGGCGAACCGTCATCGCGATAAAGCGGCAGGTCCGGGAACTTGCCCGAGGTTGGCTGATCGCTGGAACCGCCGAAGGCCAGATGCAGGGAGTCGGTGCGGACAATTTCGAAATGCAGATGGCGCCGGTCGTCCGAGAGCAGATAAAGCGTGCCGCCATCGGCCCGGGTAATCTGCTTGGCGGCGAGAACAATCTTTTCGAGCAGCAGCTTGATGTTGCGCTCGCTGGACAAGGAGGCACCGATGTCGTTGAGTTGTTCCAAACGGCGAAACAGATCGTCGGAAGTTTCCATGAAGGATAGTGCCCGGTCAGAGCTCTAGAATCTGGTTGTTCTGCAGCATGCCGGGCGAGAAAGCCTGAAGACAGCGGTTGATTTCTTCCATGGTGGCCTCGACCTGCCCGGGCTTCAGATGCGTGATGTGGATCTGGCACGGATGCGTCATTTTTTTCAGTTCTGCCGCCAGCATCTCTGGCCAGTAGTGCCTGGACAGTTCGGCCAAGCGCGCCTCATGGTTGGGGAAAGCGCATTCGACAATCAGGTGACGCAGATTCGGGATCGCATTCACGGCTTGCCAGAAAGCATCGCACGGGCCGGTATCGCCGGAAAAAACCAGGCTGGCGGCACCGGAATCGAGTCGATAGCCGACGGCGGGAACGGTGTGATCAGCCGGCAAAGCCGAAACGTGGCGTCCTGCAAAGGTGACCGTTTCGGCCAACTCGATGCTGCGATAGCGCATGAAGGGCCGCTCAGTCGATGGTACGGTCGAAAAATCAGGCCAGATCGCCCAGTTGAAAATATGCTGGCGCAGGCTATCGAGCACCGCCGGCGTGCCGTAAACGGTCAGCGGCCTGTCGCGGCGATCGGCCACGGTATCGATCATCATCGGCAACGCAGCGATGTGATCAAGGTGTGCATGGGTCAGGAAAACGTGGTCGATCGCGGCCAGTTCGGCTATCGACAAGTCGGTGATGCCGGTACCGGCATCGATCAGGATGTCGTGGTCAACGAGAAAAGAGGTGGTTCGTTGGTGCCTGCCACCGATGCCGCCACTGCAACCAAGTACGCGAAGCTTCATGCTTGTTGGGCCTGCCGAAAAGTTGGGCCGTCTGCGGATTCCCCGGGTACTGGCCGACGCGGATTGTAACGCTCCACCCCCAAACCGGCCCAGTCCCCGGCCAAAAAACACGCGCTCAGTGCTTGAGGAAAAACTCCATCTTGATGCCGGCGATCTCAATCACATCATGGTCGCCCAGCGGAACAGCCTGCGCATCGAGCGCCTTGCCATTGACGACGGGGAACTGCCGCCCTTCGACATGCGTAATGAAATAACCATGCGGCCGCTTGGCAATCACCGCCACCTGCAAGCCGGGCTTGCCCAGCGTCGTCAGCGTCTTGGTCAGATCCAGTTCCTTGCCGGCATTCGGACCATTCAAGAGTTGGATGGCCGCCGCCATGCCGGGCACCGGCGCCTTGGGCTGGGAGGCCATGCCGATGCTGGATCGGCTCATGTTTTCCGTCGGTGCCAGTTGCAGCTCGGAAGGCAGCTTGAGCGAACCCGAACGGATCGCCGCGTTCTTTTCAAAATCACTGGCCGCCGCCCCCGCCTGCAGGTCGGCCATGTACTTGAGCTTGTACTTGCCCAGCTCGATGATGTCGTTGTTGCGCAGGAAATGCTTCTTGATCGGTTGACCATTGACCAGCGTGCCGTTGGTGCTATTGAGGTCCTCGAGGAAGGAATCAGCAAGAATGGTGACAACCACGGCGTGCTCGCCGGAGATCGCCAGATTGTCGATCTGGATGTCGTTCTGTGGCTTGCGGCCAATGGTCAGGCGCTCCTGGTTGAGCTGAATCTCCTTGAGCACCAAGCCATCCATAGAAAGGATCAGTTTTGCCATCTTGCCTTCCTCATATCACTGCAAACGGGCCAGCAGCCGCTGCCACCAACCCTTGGGCGAAGCAAAATCGCCCACCACCTTGACCAGTATGACCGACACATTGTCTCGTCCGCCATGGGCGTTGGACATGTGCACCAGATGATCTGCCGCCAACGCCAAATTTCCGCGCAGGGTGAGCAGGGTTACCGCAATCTCGTCATCTTCGATCATATCGTTCAGACCGTCCGAGCAAAGCATCACGATATCACCCGGAAAAACGTCGAAATCATGAACCTCGACCTCGACATCAGGATCCACCCCGAGCGCTCGCGTCACCAGATTCCGGTTTTCCGCATACCGAGCCTGTTCAGCAGTAATCATGCCATTATCAAGCTGTTCCTGTAAGAGGGAATGATCGCGGGTCAGTTGCTCGAAACATTCGCCGCGCAAGCGATACAGGCGCGAGTCGCCGACATGCGCGACACTCATCCGGTTGTTGTAAAACCACGCCATAACGAGCGTCGTCCCCATCCCCGTGTATTGCGAACAGCCTTGCGCCGCATTGAAGATGGCCAGATTGGCCGCCTTCACCTCATTGACGATATGCGCCTCGACACTTGCTGAATCGTGCAGGCCCCTCGTCAGAACGGCGGGAGAATTGATGATGGCGGCCACATCCTCGGCCAGACGGGTCGTCGCCAGTCCGCTCGCCACCTCGCCGGCGTTGTAACCGCCCATTCCATCGGCCAGGATGGCGACGCCCAGTCCGGCATCGGCATAGATGGCATCCTCATTGTGCGAACGGATCATGCCCGGATCGGTGCGCGTCACCATTTCCAGGGCGTCGGCCAGTCTCATTGGGCCAACCCGGTCAAAGCACACGTGTCCAAGGCTGGCTTTTCGACGTGCGGCATCAACGGGACAACTCGTATCCCGCGACGTTGATCTGCCCTTCTCCCCGCAGCCCCGAACATTTTTCCTCCGCCGATGGCTGTCCCCCAATCGTTTCGGGAACATAAAACCTTGCCATTCTTACCTGTCGCCACGTTTCGGTCAAACCTCATTCCATCGGTATGGGCTGACCCAGCCCGCTGGCCTCGGCGGCGGCCAGCACCCGCAGCGCGACAGCAAGATCCTGAATGGCCATCCCCTGCGACTCGAACAGCGTGATCTGCTCCACCGATGTCCGTCCGGCATGACGCCCGACAATCACCTCGCCCAGCTCCACTAATTGCCGGGCATGCAGTCGGCCTTTCTCGAGCAAGGGCAACAGATCACCAGCCTCGGCCAGCGCCGTCGGCACAGCATCGACAGTGATGAGGTCGCAGCGCCTGACGGCCGCCTCGGACAGCTCCTGGCGAATCAGTGAATTGGATCCGGCGGCATTGACGTGTGCCCCGGGTTCCAACCATGCGGCATCAAACAAAGGCAGCGCCGCCGTCGTCACCGTCCCGATCAGATCGCTGCCGCGCACCGTTTCCTCGGCGCTTTCGGCTGGCTCGACGGCAACACCTGTCGTTTCGCTCATGCGCCGACAGAAGTCCTGCAGCTTGTCGGCCTTGCGGCTGAATACCTTGACACGTTCGAGCGGCAAGGCGGCGCAGATTGCCCGGACATGGCCTTCGGCCTGCCAGCCAGCGCCGAACACACCGGCCACGCTGGCATCGGGCCGGGCCAGCCAGCGGGCCGCGACACCGCTCGCCGCACCGGTGCGGATCATGCCCAGATAGTCGGCCTCGATAACGGCCTTGAGCCGCCCGGTCGCAGCATCAAACAGATGGACCAGAAAACGGTTGCCGCTCTTGTTGCTGGTATACGCCTTGTAGCCGATCACGCCCTGCGCCGGGAGCGCCCCCTGCAAGATATGGAGCACCGTCTGCGGCAGGCGGCTGCGCGCCCGCGGGGTATCGATGGCCTGACCGCTGGCCAGGTCGCGATGTGCGGACTCGACTGCCTCAAGCGCCATTTCCACGGTCAACAGGTTTTTTACGTCATTTTCCGAAAGAAACAAGGCCACGATTTTCCCTTATACGATAGTGACGTCCTGGCGGGCGAGAATCCGTTTTTCCAGCCAGCGGCCGACGATAACAACCAGTAACGCGCCGACGATTCCGGCTACCTTGGCCGACCAATCCGGCAACTGCGGCAGGATGGCAGTGACGCCGGGATCGGAAAAAATCATTTGCCCGGCAACGTAGCCGAGCAAGGCAGCGCCAAGCAGGACGATGGACGGAAATCGCTCCATCCAGTGCAGGATCAGTTGGCTCGACCAGACAATCAGCGGGATGCTGACCGCCAGCCCGAAGAGCAGCAGCGCCAGACTGCCGTGAGCGGCGCCGGCAACGGCAATCACGTTGTCCAGGCTCATGACGAAATCGGCGACAACGATGGTTTTCACCGCCCCCCAAAGATTCGCCGAAGACTCGATATCATGCCCCTCCTCATCCTCGGGCAGCATAAGCTTGACGGCAATCCACACCAGCAGCAGGCCGCCGACGAGCTTGAGCCACGGCAGGTTCATGACCAGCGCGGCAAATACCGTGAGCACAACGCGCAGGCTGACGGCGCCGGCCACGCCCCAAAAAATGCCGGTGCGGCGCTGTTCGGGGGAAAGATTGCGGCAGGCCAGCGCAATGACCACGGCGTTGTCACCAGAGAGCACGATGTCGATCAGGATGATCTGGCCGACGGCGACCCAGAAAACGGCAGAAGTTAAATCAAGTTCCATAAAAACCAGGCGAAAAAAAGGCGGACACGCGGCCCGCCTTTTTGGTTGAGCTAGGCTCGAATTTTACAGCAAGGCCTTGAGCAGCTTGGCCATTTCGGACGGGTTGCGCGTCACGGTGAAGCCACAGGCTTCCATGATTTCCAGCTTGGCATCAGCCGTGTCGGCACCGCCGGAGATCAACGCACCAGCGTGACCCATGCGCTTGCCGGCCGGAGCGGTAACACCAGCGATGAAGCCAACGATCGGCTTCTTCATGTTTTCCTTGCACCACATGGCGGCTTCGGCTTCGTCAGGACCGCCGATTTCGCCGATCATGATGACGGCGTCGGTATCCGGATCGTCGTTGAAAGCCTTCATGACGTCGATGTGCTTCAGACCGTTGATCGGGTCACCACCGATACCGACGGCAGACGACTGGCCGAGACCGATTTCGGTCAGCTGACCAACGGCTTCGTAGGTCAGGGTGCCGGAACGGGAAACGACGCCGATGCGACCCTTGCGGTGGATGTGACCTGGCATGATGCCGATCTTCACTTCGTCCGGGGTGATCAGACCGGGGCAGTTCGGGCCGAGCAGCAGGGTCTTCTTGCCGCCGGCAGCTTCCTTGGCCTTCATCTTGTTGCGCAGGATGAGCATGTCGCGGACAGGGATGCCTTCGGTGATACAGATGGCCAGATCGAGGTCGGCCTCAACGGCTTCCCAGATCGCAGCGGCAGCACCCGGGGGCGGCACGTAGATGACGGAAACGGTGGCACCGGTTTCGGCCGCAGCTTCCTTGACGGAGCCGAAGATAGGAATATTGAAGATGCTTTCGCCAGCCTTCTTCGGGTTCACGCCAGCAACGAAGCATTCCTTGCCGTTGGCGTATTCCTGGCACTTTTCCGTATGGAACTGGCCGGTCTTGCCGGTGATGCCCTGGGTGATGATGCGGGTGTTCTTATTGATGAAAATGGACATTCAATAGCTCCTTACTTGACCGCAGCAACGATCTTGGTGGCGGCTTCGGCCATGGAATCGGCAGAGATGATGGGCAGACCGGAATCCTTGAGGATCTTCTTGCCCAAATCTTCGTTGGTGCCCTTCATGCGCACAACGAGCGGCACGCTCAGGTGGGTAAGCTTGGCTGCAGCAACAACGCCTTCGGCAATCGTGTCGCACTTCATGATGCCGCCGAAGATGTTAACCAGGATGCCCTTGACCTTCGGGTTCTTGAGCATGATCTTGAAGGCTTCAGTCACCTTCTCGGTCGTGGCGCCGCCGCCGACGTCGAGGAAGTTGGCCGGCTCGGCGCCGAACAGCTTGATGGTGTCCATGGTGGCCATGGCCAGACCGGCACCGTTCACCAGGCAGCCGATGTTGCCGTCGAGCGAGATGTAGGCCAGATCGAACTGGGAGGCTTCGACTTCGTCCGGATCTTCTTCGTCCAGGTCGCGCATGGCGACGATTTCCTGCTGACGATACAGCGCATTGGAGTCAAAGTTGAACTTGGCGTCGATGGCCTTGACGGTGCCGTCGCCTTCGTGGATCAGCGGATTGATTTCGGCCAGCGAAGCATCCGTTTCCATGTAGCAGGTGTAGAGCTTCTTGAGCGTGTCGATACACTGCGGAATCGAGGCTTCCTGCATGCCCATGCCCTTGGCCAGGAACATGCCCTGCTCATCGGTCAGGCCGACCAGCGGGTTAACGAAAACCTTGACGATCTTTTCCGGGGTCTTGTGGGCAACTTCTTCGATGTCCATGCCGCCTTCGTAGGAGGCCATGATGGCGACGGACTGCGTGGCGCGATCAGTCAGCGCGGCAACGTAGTACTCGTGCTGGATGTCAGCGCCTTCTTCGATCAGCAGGTGACGAACCTTCTGGCCTTCCGGACCGGTCTGGTGCGTGACCAGCTGCATGCCGAGGATCTGGTTGGCGTACTCGCGCACTTTTTCCAGCGAAGTTGCGACCTTGACGCCACCACCCTTGCCACGGCCACCAGCGTGGATCTGGGCTTTGACGACCCAGACCTTGCCGCCCAGGGTTTCAGCTGCCTTGACTGCGTCATCGACGGTCGTGCAGTGAATCCCGCGCGGAACCGTAACGCCGAATTTTTTCAGGAGTTGTTTGCCCTGATATTCGTGAATTTTCATGCGCTTTCCTTGCGTTTAGTTGAGTTGCGAGCAATGAGCAGTGGCCGAAACTTCCCCCGACCCCACCCGGTTATACCGGCTTGAACTCAAAATCTTACCACAGACGCAAACAATCGCGACACGCCGAAATTCATAATTACGGCGTTGATTCAGAGGCCAGCATCACCTTGCGCAACAAGGGCAGCAGCATGGCTGCAGCGAGTAGCAGACTGAGCGCGGCGCCCAGCCAGAAACCGGCCACGCCAAGTGGCGTTGACCAGCGATAACAGAGCCAGGCGCCGCCGAGCAGACCGATGCCCCAGAAGCAGAAAATCTGCACGAGCATCGGCACGAAAGTCACCCGATAGGCCCGCAAAACGTGGCCAGCAATGGTCTGCAGCGCATCGAAAAACTGATAGATGGCGACATAGATGATCAGGCTCAGGGCCACGGCACGCACCGCCGGGTCGTCGGTATAAGCGGCAACCAACGGTTCGGCGCTGAGCCAGAGCAGGAGACCGACGACGGAAGACGAGGCGCCGGCCAGGATCAGCCCGGCGCGGATCGTCGCCCGCGCCCGCGCCGCGTCGTGCGCCCCCACCGCCTGACCCACAGCGACCATGGTGGCGATGCCGAGCGACAGCGGCATCATGTAGATCAGGGCCGACAGGTTGGCGACGATGCGATGGCCAGCCACCACGGTCGCCCCGAGCGAAGCGACAAACAGCGCGATCAGTGTGAACGAGGTAATTTCGACCAGATTGGACAAGCCCATCGGGACGCCGATACGCAGCAACTCACGCCAAGCCGCCCAGTTCGGCGACTGCCAGTTGGAAAACGGCCGATAGCGCCGGCCGAGCGGCCCGAAAGCCAGATAGGCTGCACCACTGATGCAGGCCAGCCAGCCGATCAGGATATTGGACAACGCGCACCCGGCGACGCCGAGTGGCGCGCCGAGCCAGCCTTGCAGGGCGAAGCCCCAAGCCAGCAGGGCGTGCAGAGCCAGACTGAACAGCCCGATGCCCATGAGCACGCGCGGCTTGCCCAGCGCATTGCAAAAAGCCCAGAACGTCCGGTAGAACAGGGCCGCCGGCAGGCTCCAGGCGAGCAGCGACAGGTATTCCCGAACCTTGGCGTCGACCGCCGCATCCATGTCGGCCATCCCGAGCACGGCGCCGGGATGGGTCAGGAACAGGATGCCCGGCACGGCAAGCAACATGGCCAGCCAGAAGCCTTGCTGGAGAACGCCAGCCACTTCGTCATCGCGCCCGGCGCCGTGCAGGTGGGCGACGACCGGCGACACCGCCTGCAGAATCCCAACCAGCGCGAAGACAACCGAAACGTGGATGCCGCCACCGATCGCCACGGCGGCCAGATCGAGCGAGCTGACATGGCCGAGCACGGCGGTATCGACCACCATCATGCCGATGGAGGACAACTGGGCGATCAGAATGGGGAGGGCGTGGGCTATAAGGCCACGCGCGGCGGCGCGAAACATGGGGCAGGATTGTCGCATAACGCGGCCAGTCGGCCCCGCCGGCCGGTTTCCCCGGCCAACCGGGCTTGCTACGGTCAACCGGAAAAATGGGCCAAAATTAAAAACGGGCGTAGTTGATCTGCCTCAACCGCCCTCCCCGGCTGCCGCTTCAGAATTCGCGGTTCCAGAGGGAGAGAATAATGAGCCTGGGCCTGCACGCCATAGAAAACGCCAGCCGCGACGAAATCGTCGCCCTGCAAACCGAGCGCCTGAAGTGGACGCTGAACCACGTTTACCACAACGTGCCGTATTACAAAGCCAAATTCGACGCGGCCGGCGTCCATCCGGATGACCTCAAATCGCTGGCCGACCTCGCCAAGTTTCCGTTCACCACCAAGCAGGACCTGCGCGACAACTACCCGTACAACATGTTCGCCGTGCCGCGCGAAAAGGTGGCCCGCATTCACGCCTCGAGCGGCACGACGGGCAAGCCGACCGTCGTCGGTTACACGCTGAAGGACATCGACACCTGGGCCGACCTGATCGCCCGCTCGATCTACGCCTCAGGTGGCCGGCCCGGCGACATCGTCCATGTCGCCTATGGCTACGGCCTGTTCACCGGCGGCCTGGGCGCCCACTACGGCGCCGAGCGGCTCGGTTGCACGGTGATCCCGATGTCCGGCGGGCAGACCGAAAAGCAGGTCCAGCTGATCTGCGATTTCAAGCCCAACATCATCATGGTGACGCCGTCGTACATGCTCAACATTGCCGACGAGTTCCGCCGTCAGGGCATCGATCCGCGCAGCACCGAGCTGCGCATCGGCATCCACGGCGCCGAACCGTGGACCGACGCCATGCGCGGCGAGATCGAAAAGGCTTTCGGCATTGACGCCATCGACATCTATGGCCTGTCCGAAGTGATCGGCCCGGGCGTCGCCAACGAATGCGCCGAAAGCAAGGACGGCCCGGTCATTTGGGAAGACCACTTCTACCCGGAAATCATCGACCCGGTGACCGGCGAAGTGCTGCCCGAAGGCAGCCAGGGCGAACTGGTGTTCACCTCGCTGACCAAGGAAGCGATGCCGGTCATCCGCTACCGGACGCGCGACCTGACCCGCCTGCTGGCGCCAACCTCGCGCAGCATGCGCCGGATCGGCAAGATCACCGGCCGCTCGGACGACATGCTGATCATCCGCGGCGTCAATGTCTTCCCGTCGCAGATCGAGGAACTGATCCTCAAGCAGCCAAAGCTGTCGCCGCACTACGTCATCGAAGTCAGCCGCGACGGCCACCTTGATTCGATGAAGGTCAATGTCGAGCTGAAGCCGGAGTTCCAGTTTGCCAGCGGCGCCGAGAAGGAATTCGTGGCGCACGACCTGCAGCACCACATCAAGTCCTACATCGGCATCTCGGCCAAGATCGACATCGTCGAAGAAGGTGGTGTCGAGCGCTCGATCGGCAAGGCCAAACGGGTTATCGACAAACGTCCGAAGTAAGGCAGGCAACTGAAACCCCGCCAGCGCGGGGTTTCACGCCTTAAGCAATGCGGGCACGCAGCGTTCCGACGCCATCGACGCCGCCCTCCAGCAGGTCACCCCGAACGAGCGGTCCAACCCCGGCCGGCGTCCCGGTGTAGATCAGGTCACCGGCTTCCAGGCGAACCAGCGTCGACAGGTTGGCGATGATTTCGGCGACCTTCCACATCATGGCCGACAGGTCACCCTGCTGCCGCGGCTGACCATTCACCGTCAGCCAGATGCGGCCGACGGAGGGATGCCCGCTGACCGCTGCCGGGCAAATCGCGCCGGATACGGCCGACTGATCAAATCCCTTGCTCATATCCCACGGATGGCTCTTTTCCTTGGCCTTCGCCTGCATGTCGCGGCGCGTCAGATCGAGGCCAACGGCGTAGCCAAAAATCAGCTGATTTGCCGCGTCGACCGCAACATTTGCCCCGCCCGCGCCGAGGGCTACGACCATTTCGATTTCGTGA
Source organism: Ferribacterium limneticum (assembly GCF_020510565.1). Taxonomy (NCBI): domain Bacteria; kingdom Pseudomonadati; phylum Pseudomonadota; class Betaproteobacteria; order Rhodocyclales; family Azonexaceae; genus Ferribacterium; species Ferribacterium limneticum. The sequence continues at coordinate 752,304 of NZ_CP075189.1, read as the reverse complement.
TGGAGGTTGTTGGTCAGCGGCGGATAGGCGACGGTGATTTCCCCCTCGCCGCTGACCACCGCGTCACCCGGCTTGGTAAAGAAAAACGGCGGTTCGCGCCCCTCGGCCTGATCGAGCGCCCCCATCTCGCGGGCGTGATCGGCATAGTTACGGCCAACACAAAATATCCGGCGGACTGGAAAGCGCTGCTCACTCCCGGCAATCGGCAAGGTGGCGAATGGATGCGGCGGGAAGACGAGGTTCATGGGAAAGCTCCACGGTCGGTGATCAGGGCTGAAAGTGTGCAACATTTCACCCGTACCCGGCCAGCCCGGTGATAAAGTTTCGCCACCCGAAAACCAATTGACATAGAACACCGGATGATCGCTTCACGACTGCTGCGCCACGGACTGCTGAGCATGGCAATTATCTCGGGTGCGGCCGGCGCCGTCGGACTCGGCGAAATCAACCTTCATTCGCGCATCGGCGAGGCCCTGCGCGCCGACATCCCGGTCATCTCCGGCGGCGAATCCCTTGATGCCGCCTGCTTCACCCTCGGCCCCGTTCCCGGCGCCGACTTTCCTGTCGTCACCAGCGCGCGGACACGCCTCGTGCGCATCAGCCAGGATTATCGACTGATCCTCACCGGCAGCAAGGCCATCGACGAGCCGATCGTCGTCATCAGCCTGCATGCCGGCTGCGGCATGGATGTGCAGCGCGAATATGTGCTGCTGCCGGCCCCGCCAAGCTCCGTCGGCGACAGTGAGCCGCTGGCCGAGGTTGCGGCGCCATTGCCGCGCCAAGTCCAGCCCCGTCGCGCCCGGGCCGAACGTTTCAGCGAGACCGCAACGACCGACAACGCGTCGCCAGAGCAGCCGGCCACCCAGCCTCGCCGGGAACGTGCCGCAGCGAAACCCAAGAAACCGCTGCCGCGCGACACGCTGGCCGGCATGGCCAGCAGCAAGGACCGGATTGTCCTCGGCGCCGCCCTCGACGATCTGCCGCCACCGAGCGCCGGCGATCCGCTGGCCCCCGTCAATGAACTCGACGAGCGCCTGCTCAAGATGGAGACGACGCTGCATCTGCTCAATCAGGAAGTGGACAAGCTGAGTACCGCCGTCACCCTGAACGCCGAATCGCGCGCCGTGCGCGAAAAGCTGCAGGACATGCAGGCACAACAGGCAACGCCCGGCATCGTGCCCAGCGTCCAGGCCGCCGTGCCGCAGGCCCCGGCCCGCGCCGCATCAAGCCAAAACGGCTGGCTGGAATTGCTGATCGGCCTTCTGCTCGGCGGCAGCGTCTCTGCCGGCGTCGCCCATCTGGTCAGCCGCCGGCACGACAAAGCACGCAGCTTCGACACTCCGCCACCGCGCATCGCCAAACCACGCCGGCCGGCAACGGCTTGACCGAGTAGAAGCCGGGGCGAGCCAGTCTCGCTTTCGCGTTCCATGCCGCCAGCCGTCATTGCCACGGTCAACCGGAATTTTTGGCCAAAATTGAAATCGGGTGTTGCCGCTTTCCCGGCAAACCCCGGGACGACCTAGACGGGGTTATCCACATCGACGAATTCGCAGGCAATGCCGAACTGCTGCGCCAGATGCCCGGCCAGCGCCTGCACCCCGTAACGCTCGGTGGCATGATGCCCGGCCGCCAGATAGGCCACGCCGCTCTCGCGGGCCAGATGCACGGTTTGTTCCGAAATTTCGCCGGACATGAAGGCATCGACCCCCAGCGCGATGGCCTGCTCGAAATAACCCTGCGCTCCGCCTGAGCACCAGCCGATTCGCCGAATCAGCCGGGCACCATCACCGATCACCATCGGTTCCCGCCCGAGAACAGCCGCCACTCTTGCCACCAGCGCCGCCAAATCACAAGGTTCGGCGACCGTTCCCAGCAAGGCAATATCCTGTTCGCCAAAACGACCTTCGAGAACCCAGCCGAGCCGGCTCGCCAGTTGAGCGTTGTTGCCGAGTTCCGGGTGGGCGTCGAGCGGCAAGTGGTAAGCCAGCAGGTTGATGTCGTTGGCCAGCAGTGTCGCCAAGCGCTTGCGCCGGATACCGGTGACCCTGCCGTCCTCGCCTTTCCAGAAATAGCCGTGGTGCACCAGAATGGCATCAGCCTGACGCTCGACCGCCGCATCAAGCAGCGCCTGGCTGGCCGTTACGCCGGCCACGATGCGGCTGATCTCGGATCTGCCTTCCACTTGCAGGCCGTTTGGGCAATAATCCCGGAACTTTCCGGGCATCAACAGCCCCTCCAGATACTCCAACAATTCTTCACGCTTCATCGAGACAATTTCCATGCAGAGGTTGTGGCTGATTTTTGCACAAACGGTCACCGTTGCGCTGGCCATTCTGTTCGTCGTCTCCACGCTCAAACCGGAGTGGCTGCCACCGCGCCAAGCGGTCCTGGCCGTGCAGGAAGCACCGGCCGACAGCGACGACGGCAAAGTCGCGCCAACCGGCTCATATCGCGACGCGGCGCGCGCCGCGCTGCCTTCGGTCGTGCACATTTACACGACTCAGGAAATCAAACAACAACGCCATCCGCTGTTCGACGACCCGATTTTCCGCCACTTTTTCGGCGAGCGCCCCGAGGGCCAGCCGCAGCGCAACTCCGGTCTTGGCTCCGGCGTCATCGTCAGCCCCAACGGCTACATCCTGACCAATTACCACGTCATCGACGGCGCCGACGACATCCAGGTCTCGCTCAATGACAGCAAGACCTACAAGGCGAAGATCGTCGGCAGCGACCCGGAATCCGATCTCGCCATCCTGCAGATCAAGGCCGACAAACTGCCGGCCGTCACCTTCGGCCAACTCGACAACCTGCGCGTCGGCGATGTCGTGCTGGCTATCGGCAATCCCTTCGGCGTCGGCCAGACAGTGACCATGGGTATCGTTTCGGCCCTCGGCCGCTCGCATCTTGGCATCAACACCTTCGAGAACTTCATCCAGACCGACGCCGCGATCAACCCCGGCAACTCCGGTGGCGCGCTGATCGACGTCAACGGCAACCTGGTCGGCATCAATTCTGCCATCTACTCGCGCACCGGCGGCTCGCTCGGCATCGGCTTCGCCATCCCGGTCTCCAGCGCGCGCAGCATCATGGAGCAGATCATCCGGACCGGCGCCGTGACGCGTGGCTGGATCGGCGTCGAAGCCCAGGAAATCACCCCCGAACTGGCCGAATCCTTCGGCCTGCCCGACAACGAGGGCGCCCTGATCGCCGGCGTCGTGCGCGGCAGCCCGGCCGACACGGCCGGCATCCGGCCGGGCGATGTCCTGCTCTCGGTTGGCGGCAAGGCGGTCAAGGATCCGCAGGTCATGCTCGACCTGATTGCCGCCCTGACCCCGGACGACCGCTCGGCTTTCCGCCTGCGCCGCGACAAGACCATCGTCGAAGTCCAGGTCAAGATCGGCAAACGCCCGGCCATGCGCGCCGAAAAAGAGTAAGCCATGTGCCAGCTGCTCGGCATGAACTGCAACGTGCCGACCGACATCTGCTTTTCGTTCAGCGGATTCCAGGCCCGGGGCGGCGCCACGGATGTTCATTCGGATGGCTGGGGCATTGCCTTTTTTGAAGGCAAAGGCACCCGCCTGTTCCTCGACCCGCAGCCGTCGAGCACCTCGCCGGTGGCCGAACTGGTCCGCCACTACCCGATCCGCTCGAAGAACGTCATTGCCCATATTCGCAAGGCGACACAGGGCGCCATCGGACTGGAAAACACCCATCCGTTCATGCGCGAACTGTGGGGCCGTTACTGGATTTTCGCCCACAACGGCAATCTCTTCGATTTCATGCCGCAACTCGACGGCAGCTTCGTTCCGGTCGGCCTGACCGACAGCGAACGCGCCTTCTGCTGGTTGCTGCAGGAGTTGCGCAGTCGCTTCGGCAACCATGTACCGGAGCGCAGCGCGCTGTTTGATGCCGTGCAAGAACTGACGCTGCAAATTGCGCAGCATGGCGAATTCAATTTCCTGCTCTCGAATGGCGACTGCCTGTTCGCCCACGCCTCGACCAAATTGAGCCACATCGTGCGCAAGGCGCCGTTTGCCCAAGCGCACCTGATGGATCAGGACATCACGGTCGATTTCAGCGATGTCACCTCGCCGAACGACCGCGTCGCCGTCATCGCAACATTGCCGCTAACTGACAACGAGACATGGACCGACATGCCGCCGGGAACGTTGTGGTGGTTCGAGGAGGGGGCGCCGGTCAAGACCTTGCCGACGCGACCGGGGCCGGTGAAGAAGGCCTGATCAGTCCTTGGACAGATTGCGGAACTCTTCTTCCGCCTTGTCCATTTCGGATTCCATTTTTGCGTCATTTTCCGGGTTGACCGTGGGAGTCGCCTCCACCGGTGCAGGACGCGACACCAGCCGCGAAGCCAGGATGCCCAACTCGTAAAGCAGGCACATCGGGATGGCCAGAGCCAACTGGGAAACGACATCGGGCGGCGTCACCACGGCCGCCACGACGAAGGCGCCGACGATGAAGTAGGAACGCCACTCCTTGAGCTTTTCAACGGTCACGACGTTGAGCTTGACCAGCATGACGAGCGCCACCGGCACCTCGAAGGCCAGACCGAAGGCCAGGAACATGGTCATCACGAAGGACAGGTAGGCTTCGATATCTGGCGCCGGCGTAATGCTCTTCGGCGCAAAGCTGCTGATGAAACTGAACACCTGCCCGAACACGAAGAAGTAGCAGAAGGCCATGCCAGAAACGAACAGGAAGGTGCTGGAAATGATCAGCGGAATCCCCAGACGCTTTTCATGGGCATACAAACCGGGGGCAATAAAGCCCCAGACCTGGAAAAGAATGAACGGCAAGGCCAGCACGAAAGCGACCATGGCCGTGACCTTGAGCGGCACCATGAACGGCGTGATGACGCCGATGGCGACCATCTTGGTGCCTTCCGGCAAGGCCTTGGTCAGCGGCGCGGCGAGGATGTCGTAGATTTCCCCCGGCCCCGGATAGATGCACAGGACACCAAGGACGACCGCGATGGCGATCAGGCTGCGCATCAAACGATCGCGCAGCTCAACCAGATGGGAGATGAAAGAGTCTTCCTGGGGTTCGCTCATGCCGCCGGCTTGCCAATGGTTTCAGCGACCGGCAGGGTTTCGCTCAGCGAGGCAGCGGTCGACTGCAACTCGGCGGCGGCCTCCTTGGCCGGCGCCTCGATCGCGCTGCGCGCTGTTTCATATTCGTTGCGCACCGAGCTTTCCAGTTCGCGGGCTGATTCGGAAACCTGGGATTGCAGTTTTCTCAGCTCGTCGAGTTGAACCTCGCGGCTGATGTCCGACTTCACGTCGTTAACGTAACGCTGGGCGCGGCCGAGCAGGTGCCCGAGCGTGCGTGCCACCTTGGGCAGGCGCTCGGGGCCGATGACGATCAGCGCCACGATGCCGATCACCATCAATTCGGAAAAGCCGATATCGAACATGATTTGAAAGTCGTCTCAAGGAACGGGAGAAACCCCGTCCGGAAGATCAGGACTTGGTCTTTTCCTTGACTTCAACGTCGATGGTCTGACCGCCCACCTGCTGGGTCGGCTGCGCTGCGTCGGCCGGCTTGTCACCCGCCGTTGCATCCTTCATGCCGTCCTTGAAACCCTTGACGGCACCGCCGAGATCCTGCCCGACGTTACGCAATTTCTTGGTACCGAAAATAAGCATGACGATGACCAGAACGATCAGCCAGTGCCAAATGGAAAAACTGCCCATGATGTGTCTCCTAAATGCGTTTAAGCATGGGGCCAACCGGATCCGGTCCGCCCACGATATGCGCGTGCAGGTGCGGCACTTCCTGCTGCCCCACACGTCCTGTGTTGATGATCACCCGGAAACCGTCCGGGCTGCCTTGAGTTACCGCAATTTCGTTGGCCTTGGCCAGTATCTTGCCGAGCACCGGCGCATCTTCGGCAGCGGCGGTCGCCAGCGAGGTGATGTGTTTTTTCGGAATCACCAACACATGCACCGGACGCGCCGGATTGATGTCGTTGAAGGCGAGGATGTCCTCGTCTTCATAGACCTTCTGCGCCGGAATCTTGCCGTCGACGATCTTGCAGAAAATGCAGTCGCTCACTTGGCGCCCCGGGAAGCCTTTTCATCGATGCCGGAAATGCCTTCGCGGCGGCGCATTTCCTGCGAAACATCCTCGATGCTCAGGCCGTAGAAGGCGAGCAGAACGAGCACGTGATAAATGACGTCAGTCGATTCCCAGACGATGTTCAGGCGCTTGCCATCCTTGGCGGCCATGATCAGCTCGGCAGTTTCCTCGCCGATCTTTTTCAGAATCGAATCCGGACCTTCCGAAAAGAGCTTGGCGGTGTAGGACTTTTCCGGATCGGCGTGCCGACGGGAAGCCAGCGTCTCGGAGAGACGGTGCAGCATGTCATGGGTGCTCATTTGTAGATTTCCTTCGGGTCTTTCAGAACCGGATCAGCGGGAACCCAGCGGTCCCCGTTCAATTCATTGAAAAAACAGCTTTCTCGGCCAGTATGACAGGCAATCCCGCCGACTTGTTCAATGCTCAACAGCAAGACGTCGCCGTCGCAATCGGTGCGAATGGAGCGGATTTTCTGGAAATGCCCCGACTCCTCGCCCTTGCGCCACAGACGCTTTCTCGAGCGCGACCAGTATACCGCGTTGCCGCACTGCAGCGTTTCCTGCAACGACTCACGGTTCATGTAAGCGAACATCACGACGCGGCCGTTTTCATCCTGGGCGATGGCCGGAATCATGCCGTCGGCGTCCCACTTCAACGCGGCGAGCCAGTCCAGGGAATTGTCGAGATCAGCCATTTCGATTTTGGGCGTTTTTTCCGGTTGACCGTCAGAGTCGCACTTCGATGCCACGTGCCGCCATGTATTCCTTGGCCTGACGCACGGTGTATTCGCCAAAATGGAAGATCGAGGCGGCCAGTACGGCATCGGCGCGACCTTCGCTGACGCCATCGGCCAGATGCTGCAGGTTGCCGACACCGCCCGAGGCGATGACCGGAATACTTACCGCATCGGAAACGGCACGGGTCAGCGCCAGATCGAAACCGTTCTTGGTGCCGTCGCGGTCCATGCTGGTCAGCAGGATTTCGCCAGCGCCGAGCGCCGCCACTTTTTTCGCCCACTCAATCGTATCGAGGCCGGTATCGTTGCGGCCGCCGTGCGTAAAGACGTGCCACTGGCCGGGTGCCACCTGCTTGGCGTCGATGGCGACGACGATGCACTGCGAGCCAACCTTGCTCGAGGCGTCGAAAACGAGGTCCGGGTTCTGCACCGCCGCCGTGTTCATCGACACCTTATCGGCACCTGCGTTGAGCAGACGACGGACGTCCTCGACCTTGCGCACGCCGCCACCGACGGTCAGCGGAATGAAGACTTGCTCGGCGCAGGCTTCGACAATGTGCAGGATGATGTCGCGCTGATCGCTGGACGCCGTGATGTCGAGGAAAGTCACCTCGTCGGCACCCTGTTCGTTGTAGCGGCGGGCGATCTCGATCGGATCGCCGGCATCGCGCAGGCCGACAAAATTGGTGCCCTTGACAACACGGCCAGCCGTGACGTCAAGGCACGGAATGATGCGTTTGGCGAGCATCAGGCGCGCGCTTTTGCCATCAGATCGTCGGCCATTTCCTGCGCTGCCTTGAAGTCGAGCGAACCGTCGTAAACGGCGCGACCGGCGATGGTCCCAACAATGCCTTCGCCTTCGACGGCGCACAGGGCCCGGATATCGTCAAAGCCGGTCAGACCGCCGGAGGCAATGACCGGAATCGTCAGCGCCTGGGCAAGGCGCACGGTGGCTTCGATGTTGAGGCCGGAGAGCATGCCGTCGCGGCCGATGTCGGTATAGATAATCGACTCGACGCCATAATCTTCGTACTTCTTGGCCAGATCGACGACATCGTGGCCGGTCAGCTTGGACCAACCGTCCGTCGCCACCTTGCCGTCCTTGGCGTCGAGGCCGACGATGATGTGGCCGGGAAAGGCGACACAGGCATCGTGCAGGAAGCCCGGGTTCTTGACCGCCGCCGTGCCGATGATGACGTAGGACAGACCGCCGTCGATGCAGGCTTCGATGGTATCGAGGTCGCGAATGCCACCGCCAAGCTGGACCGGAATCTGGTCGCCGACTTCGGCCAGGATGGCCTTGATCGCCGCCGCATTCTTCGGCTTGCCGGCAAAGGCGCCATTCAGGTCGACCAGATGCAGGCGACGGGCGCCTTGGGCTAGCCAGTGACGCGCCTGTTCGGCCGGGCTATCGGAAAAAACAGTGGCCTGTTCCATCAGGCCCTGCTTGAGACGGACGCATTGGCCGTCCTTGAGATCAATCGCGGGAATAATCAGCATGGGATTCTAGGAGATTAAATTCGACAGATGCGAATCAGGGGTGCCACTCGACGAAGTTTTTCAGGAGTTGCAGGCCGTCACGAGCACTTTTCTCGGGGTGGAACTGAACCGCGAAGATATTATCCCGCCCCACCGCACAGGTAAAGGGGACGCCATATTCGCAACTCCCCGTCACCAGCGCCGGATCGGCCGGTTCGACAAAGTAGCTGTGCACAAAATAGAAGCGCGAGCCGTCGGCGATGCCATGCCACAGCGCGTGCGGTTTCTGGCGCACCTCGTTCCAGCCCATGTGCGGGACTTTCAGGCGCTCGCCGGTCGGCAGATACATCTTGGCATCCGGAAACCGTTTGACGTTGCCGGGAAAAACGCCGAGCGCCGGGACGTCGCCTTCATCGCTGTGTTCGAAGAGCATCTGCTCACCAACACAGATGCCGAGGAAAGGTTTGTCCTTGGCCGTTGCCAGCACCGCCGCGCGCAGGCCGCGGGCATCGAGTTCCGCCATGCAGTCGGGCATGGCACCCTGACCCGGAAAGACGATGCGTTCAGCCGCCGCCACGACAGCCGGATCGGCCGTCACGACGACTGTCTTGCCGCCGGCGACATGCTCGAGCGCCTTCGACACGGAACGCAGGTTGCCCATGCCGTAGTCGATGACGGCGATGGCGCCGTCGACCTTGCTGCCAGCACTCACAGCGAACCCTTGGTCGACGGCATGGCACCGGCCATGCGCGGATCGGGCGTCACCGCCATGCGCAGGGCGCGGCCGAAGGCCTTGAAGATGGTTTCGGCCTGATGGTGGGCATTCTTGCCGCGCAGATTGTCGATGTGCAGCGTTACGCCGGCGTGATTAACCAGGCCATGAAAGAATTCGCTGACCAGATCGACATCGAAAGCGCCGATGACAGCGCGCGAAAATTCGACATTGAGTTCCAGCCCCGGGCGCCCGGAGAGGTCGATGACGACGCGCGACAAGGCTTCGTCGAGCGGCACGTAGCTGTGGCCGTAACGGGTCAGGCCCTTCTTGTCGCCCCAGGCCTTGGCCAGCGCCTGACCGAAGGTGATGCCGATGTCTTCGACCGTGTGGTGGGCGTCGATATGCAGATCGCCAACCGCCTCGATATCGAGGTCGATCAGGCCATGACGGGCGATCTGGTCGAGCATGTGGTCAAGAAAGGGGACGCCGGTGGCAAATTTGCCCTGGCCGGTGCCATCGAGGTTGAGACGCACGGTGATCTGCGTCTCCAGCGTATTGCGAGTTATTTCGGCTTGCCGCATGGTTGAAGGCTGCAAAAGGCTTTTATCGGAGGGCCATGATACCATTTCGGCCTACTTTTACGCCTTCCGTGAAAACCCCATGAGTCGCTTCTGGAGCCAGGTCGTCCGCGACCTCACCCCCTACGTCCCGGGCGAGCAGCCCAAGATCGCCAAGCTGATCAAGCTCAACACCAACGAGAACCCGTTCCCGCCCTCACCGAAGGTGCTGGCGGCGATCCAGGCTGAGCTTGGTGACGACGCGGCCCGCCTGCGCCTCTACCCGGACCCGAATGCCGATCTGCTCAAGGCAGCAATTGCCAAGCGGCATGCCGTTACGCCGCAACAGGTCTTCATCGGCAACGGTTCGGACGAAGTATTGGCCCACGTTTTCATGGCGCTGCTCAAGCACGAGGCGCCGATCCTGTTTCCGGACATCACCTACAGCTTTTACCCGGTGTATTGCGGCCTGTACGGCATCGATTACCGCAGCGTGCCGCTGGCTGAGGACTTTTCGATCAATCCGGCTGATTTCCACGGTCAACCGGAAAAAAGCGCCAAAAATGAAATCGGCGGCATCATCTTTCCGAATCCGAACGCGCCGACCGGCCGCCTGCTCGTGCTGGCCGCCATCGAGCAAATCCTCAAGGCCAATCCGGATGTCGTCGTCGTGGTCGATGAAGCCTATGTCGATTTCGGCGGCGAGACGGCCATCCCGCTCGTCGAACGCTACGACAACCTGCTGGTCGTCCACACGCTGTCCAAATCGCGTTCGCTGGCCGGCCTGCGTGTCGGCTTCGCGGTCGGCCATCCGGCCTTGATCGAGGCGCTGGAGCGCGTCAAGAACAGCTTCAACTCCTACCCGCTGGATCGCCTGGCCATTGTCGGCGCCGTCGCCGCCATGGAAGACGAGGCGTACTTCGAGCAATGCTGCCGCGCCGTAATCGCCACCCGCGACACGCTGACGACCGATCTGCGTGGCCTCGGCTTCGAAGTGCTGCCCTCGGCCGCCAATTTCATCTTCGCCCGCCACCCGCAGCGCGACGCCGCCGAACTGGCCAAGGCGCTGCGCGACCAGAGCATCATCGTCCGCCACTTCAAGCTGCCGCGTATCGACCAGTTCCTGCGCATCACGGTTGGCACCGACGCCGAATGCCAGGCGCTGACGCAAACGCTGCAAGACATTCTGGCTTAGGAAGGGGCAACCCGATGCAAGGTATCGATTTCGACGAAGCCATCCGCCTGCACAACACCTGGCGCCGGCAGTTCATGAACGCCTTCGCCCGCGGCAGCTACGCCGACATGCCGCTCTCCGACCATCAGGGCTGCATGTTCGGCTACGCCATCGCCGCCGCCGACGACGCCTCGCGGGCGCTGCCGCAATTTCAGGCGCTGATCAAGGCGCACACGCGCTTTCACGCCCTGGCCGGCGAGATTCAGGAATTGAGCGGCAACGGCATGGCGGAAGACGCCGACCTCATGCTGCCCGAACTGTCCGACGCATCGCACCGCCTGGCCAACCTGTTCGATGAACTGCGCACCTTGCAGCGCGATAAACGCAGCTAGACCCAGCCGAGCAAACCCAGCCCGGCGCCAAAGCCGATAAACCACAGCGGATGCAGCTTGGTCCGCAGATTGGCCAGTACGGTCACCGCCACCAGCAGCCAGGTCGTCCAGCCGAAAGCCGCCGCCTGCGCAATCAACGTCGCCCCCGAGAAAATCAGCCCCACGGCGAGCGGCGCCACGCCAAGGCTGATGGCCTTCTGCCAGCGCTTGCCGGCGAAGCTTTCCCAGCGGTCGATGAGCAAGTAAATCAGCACACTCATCGGCAGACACATGGCCACCGTCGACGCCAGCGCCCCCAAAAGGCCGCCGATTTCCCAGCCGATCAGCGTCACCACCAGCACGTTCGGCCCGGGTGCCGCCTGAGCGATGGCGTAGAGATGCGTGAAGGTCTGGTCGTCCAGCCAGCGGTGGTTTTCGACGACGACACGATGCATTTCCGGCAGCAGTGCCGTCGCGCCGCCAAAAGCGACGAAAGACAGCAGCGCGAATTCGAGAAAGAGTTCGACGACGATCATTTGCGCCCCAGCCGCCAGTAGGCGACGCCGCCGGAAAGGATGAGCCCTGCGACCATGACGATGGGCATCGGCCAGCGCAGCCCGGCAATGGCAGCGACGATCAGCGCCGTAAAGGGCAGAAAAAAAGGCTTGTCCTTGATCGCCGAACCCATGCGCCAGGCCATGGCGAAAAGCAGGCCGCAGCCGACGGCCGCAATGCCACGCAGCATCGACTGGGCCAGTGGCAGGCTGCCATAGCGGTCGTAAAGCATGGCGAGCAGGAGAACGATGGCGAACGGCCCGGCCAGCAGGCCAACCGGCGCTACGATGGCGCCGGCCAGGCCGCAATAGCGCTTGCCGACGACGACCGCCAGATTGACCACGTTCGGCCCGGGCAAAAACTGACAAAGGCCGAGTTGGGCGTTGAACTCCTCGGCCGTCATCCATTGGCGCTCTTCGACCAGCATGCGCCGGGCAAAAGGCAAGACGCCACCAAAGCCGGACAGTCCGACGGAAGAAAACCCCAAAAAAAGCGCCCGGAGGTCCGGGCGGCTTGGCTTTTCAGTGCGCTGTTGCGTACTTTCCACGGTCAACCGAAAATTTCGCTCAATTTTCGAGTCGGAATTCGGCCGACTTGGCGTGCGCCGGCAGGCCTTCGCCGTGCGCCAGCGTCGAAGCGATACGACCCAGCGTCTGGGCACCGGCCCGCGAAACCTTGATCAGGCTGGTCCGTTTCTGGAAATCATAGACGCCCAGCGGCGACGAGAAACGCGCGCTACCGGAAGTCGGCAACACGTGGTTCGGGCCGGCACAATAATCACCGAGCGACTCGGACGTGTAGTGACCGATGAAGATGGCACCGGCGTGGTGAATCTTGCTGACCCACGGATCGGGATCGGCCAGCGACAACTCAAGGTGTTCCGGCGCCACGCGGTTGGCGATGGCAATAGCCTCGTCCAAGTCACGCACCAGGATGAATGCACCGCGATTGGTCAGCGAGGTTTCGATCACTTCACGCCGCGGCATGGTCGGCAGCAGCTTTTCGATGCTCGCCTGCACTTTTTCGATATAGCCCGCATCGGTACAGATCAGGATCGACTGCGCCAATTCGTCATGTTCGGCCTGCGAGAACAGGTCCATCGCCACCCAATCCGGATTGCCGGAACCATCCGCGACGACCAGGATTTCCGACGGTCCGGCGATCATGTCGATGCCGACGATACCGAACACCCGGCGCTTGGCGCAGGCGACATAGGCATTACCGGGGCCGACGATCTTGTCCACCTGCGGAATGCTCGCCGTACCGTAAGCCAGCGCCCCAACCGCCTGCGCGCCGCCGATAGTAAACACGCGGTCGACGCCGGCCAGACAGGCCGCTGCCAGCACCAGCTGGTTGTGCTCGCCGCCCGGCGTCGGGACGACCATGATCAATTCCTTGACCCCGGCCACCTTGGCCGGAATCGCATTCATCAGCACGGACGACGGATAGGCCGCCTTGCCGCCCGGCACATAGAGCCCGACGCGGTCGAGCGGCGTGATCATCTGGCCGAGCATGGTGCCGTCGGCTTCGGTGTAGGACCAACCGTCCAGCCGCTGCTTCTCGTGATAGACGCGAACGCGCTGCGCCGCCGCTTCGAGCGCCTGGCGCTGTTCGGCCGGCAGGCTGTCGAGCGCCTTCTGCATCTCGGCCTTCGACAGCTCCAGATCGGCCATGCCACCGACCGACAGTCGGTCAAACCTGTTGCTGCACTCGACGACGGCTGCATCGCCGCGCGCCTTCACATCGGCCAGAATGCCGATGACCGTGCGTTCGATGCCTTCATCCTGCGCCGCCTCAAAGGCGAGCAGCGCATCCATTTTTGCCTTGAAATCGGCGTCGACCGTAGCAAACCGTTTAATCGCGACCATTTATTTCTCCACCGCCCGGGCAAAGGCGTCGATGATCGGTTGCAGGGTGTCGCGCTTGACCTTGAGCGAGGCCTGGTTGACCACCAGCCGGCTCGAAATATCGACGATATGTTCCACCGCGACCAGCTTGTTGGCCTTCAGCGTACCTCCGGTCGACACCAGATCCACGATAGCATCGGCCAAACCAGCCAGCGGAGCCAATTCCATCGAACCATACAGCTTGATCAGGTCGATATGGACGCCCTTGCTGGCGAAATGTTCGCGCGCGATCTTGGTGTATTTGCTCGCCACCTTCAGGCGATTACCCTGACGCACAGCCCTGGCGTAGTCGAAGCCTTCCGGCACGGCGACCATCATCCGGCACTTGGCAATCTTCAGGTCCAGCGGTGCGTAAAGACCTTCACCGCCATGTTCGATCAGCACGTCCTTGCCGGTCACACCCAGATCAGCGGCGCCGTACTGGACATAAGTCGGCACATCGGAGGCGCGAACGATGACGACGCGCACATCCGGGTTGTTCGTATCAATGATCAGCTTGCGGGAGGTTTCGGGGTTTTCGGTCGGAACGATACCGGCTGCAGCGAGCAGCGGCAGGGTTTCATCGAAAATACGGCCCTTGGAGAGTGCGATGGTGATGCCGGTCACGGTATATCTCGTGGCAAAAGAATGATTTTACCGCAAAGCCGCAAAACGGCCGGCCACAAAAGCAAAAAGCCCGGCAAGCCGGGCTTTCTTTGAGTCAGGCGACTCCGCGGACTTATTCAGCCGGGCGGATGTTTGCAGCCTGCTTGCCCTTCGGGCCATTCACGACGTCGAACGTCACTTTCTGGTTTTCGGCCAGGGTCTTGAAACCGTTGCCTTGAATTGCAGAGAAGTGAGCGAAGAGGTCTTCACCACCTTCGGACGGGGAGATGAAACCAAAACCTTTGGAGTCGTTGAACCACTTAACGGTACCGTTTGCCATTTGATAGCTTCCTAAAATAAAAATACGGGCTTGCGCCACAAAAACACGAGAACCAAGACCGAGGAGAGCTGACAAACCGTGGTACGGCGCAGGAACAAAACACTGCCTGGAAATCCCGAGGCTCGGAGTATGGGCCAGCATTTGGAATACGCCAAGCCTTTTTTGCAACTTTCTGCAGCCAGGCGCAGAAAATTGCAAATTTCAGTCGCGCAACAACCGCCGCCTAATGAACGCGCCTGACCGAAGCGCCAAGCTTGGCGAGCTTTTCCTCGATGCGTTCGTAGCCGCGATCCAGATGGTAAATCCGGTCGATAACCGTCTCGCCCTGGGCGACAAGGCCGGCAATGACCAGCGACGCCGAGGCGCGCAGGTCGGTCGCCATGACCGTAGCACCTTCCAGGCGATCGACGCCACGCACGATGGCGTTGTTGCCTTCGATCTGGATGTTGGCCCCGAGACGCATCAGTTCGTTCACATGCATGAAACGGTTTTCGAAAATGGTCTCGCGAATCGTCGCCACGCCGTCAGCGATGCAGTTGATGGCCATGAACTGCGCCTGCATGTCGGTCGGAAAGGCTGGATACGGCGCCGTGCGCAGGCTCACCGCCTTCAGGCGCTGCGGCGCCACAAGGCGGATGGCATCGCGTTCGACAGTAATTTCGCAACCGGCATCCATGAGCTTATCGACGACCGTATCGAGATAGGCTGCCGAAGTTTTGAGCAGGCGGATATCGCCACCCGTTGCTGCGGCGGCACACAGATAGGTGCCGGTTTCGATGCGGTCCGGCATGATGGCATGCGTTGCACCATGCAATTTGTCGACACCCTGGATGCGAATGACGTCGGTACCAGCACCGGAAATGCGGGCGCCCATCGACACCAGGCAGTTGGCCAGATCGACCACTTCCGGCTCGCGCGCGGCATTTTCGATGATCGTTTCGCCTTCGGCCAGACAGGCCGCCATCATGAGGTTTTCGGTACCGGTCACGGTGACCATGTCGGTGCAGATGCGGGCACCCTTCAGGCGGGTCGCCTTGGCATGGACGTAGCCCTGCTCGACCTTGACCTCGGCGCCCATCGCCTGCAAGCCCTTGATGTGCTGATCAACCGGCCGGGCGCCAATGGCGCAGCCACCGGGCAACGAGACGCGCGCCTCGCCACAGCGAGCGACTAGCGGGCCGAGCACGAGAATCGAGGCACGCATGGTCTTGACCATTTCGTAGGAGGCGACCGCATTGGTCAGGCCGCCACCGTTGAGCTCCATGCCATCGACGCCATCCATCGTTACGCCGACGCCCATGTCGCCGAGCAGGCGCAGCATCGTCGAGATGTCGTTGAGGTGCGGCACGTTAGTCAAATGCAGCGGATCAGCGGTCAGCAGCGAGGCGCAGAGAATCGGCAATGCGGCGTTCTTGGCACCGGACATGGCCACTTCACCTGAGAGGACCTTGCCTCCTTCAATCAACAACTTATCCACGCTGGGAGCTCCATTCTTCCGGGGTCAATGTTTTGAAGGAAAGGGCATGCAACTCGCCCGAGTCGAATTTTTCCTTCAGTATTTTGTTCACATGCTGCTGCCGCTGCACGCGGTTCTTGCCGGCAAACTCGTTGCTCACCACGGTCGCCATAAAGTGCTGGCCGTCACCATCGAGTTCGAGGTGTTCGCAGGCCATGCCGGCGAGTATCAGTTGCTTGATTTGTTCAGGATGCATCATGTTCAGCCTCTCAACTTCCAGCCCAGCTTCAATAGGCGCAATGTCAGCATGGACACGGCGACGAAGCAGGCAACGACGACCGCCAGACTGATTTCCGGCGCCACGTCGGAGACGCCGAAAAAGCCATAACGGAAGCCGTCAATCATGTAAAAAACGGGATTGTAATGCGACAGCCCCTGCCAGAATGTGGGCAGTGTGTAAATCGAGTAGAAAACGCCTGACAACATGGTCAGCGGCATGATCAGGAAATTCTGGAAAGCCGCCAGCTGATCGAACTTCTCGGACCAGATACCGGCAATCATGCCGAGCGCTGCGAACAAGCCGCCACCAAACAGCGCAAAGACCAGCGTCCACCACGGCGCGACGACCTTCAGTTCGGCAAACCACACAGTCGCCAGCAAGACGCCGACGCCAACCAGCAAGCCACGCGCCACGGCTGCCAGCACGTAGGCCGCGAAAAAAGCACTGTACGGAATCGGCGGCAACAGAACGAACACGATCGAGCCGGTGATCTTGGCCTGGATCAGACTGGACGACGAATTGGCAAAGGCGTTTTGCAGCACCTGCATCATGACCAGACCGGGAACCAGAAAGCTGATGTAACGGACGCCATGGACCTGCACATGTTCGTCGAGGACATGGCCGAAAATCAGCAGATAGAGCAAGGCAGTCAACACCGGAGCGGCAACCGTCTGAAAGCTGACCTTCCAGAAACGCAGGAACTCTTTTTCGAACAGGGTCAGAAAGCCGATCATTGCTGCATCGTCCGCACAAAAACTTCTTCCAGCGAGGCACCGGGATACGCGGCCATGAGATTTGCCGTCGTATCGAGCGCGATCACCCGCCCCTGTTTCATGAGCGCGATGCGGTTGCACAAGGCTTCGGCCTCTTCGAGATAATGCGTCGTCAGGATGATCGTATGGCCTTCGCCATTGAGGCGGCGAATGAACTGCCACAGCCCCTGGCGCAATTCGACATCAACCCCGGCCGTCGGCTCGTCAAGCACGATAACGGGCGGCTTGTGCACCAGGGCCTGGGCCACCAGTACGCGCCGCTTCATGCCCCCCGACAGCCGGCGCATATTGACGTTGGCCTTGCTCGTCAGGTCGAGGTTTTCGAGGATCTCATCGATCCAGTCGTCGTTCTTGCGGATGCCGAAATAGCCGGACTGGATACGCAGCGTTTCACGGACATTGAAGAAGGGGTCGAAGACCAGCTCCTGGGGCACGACACCGAGCAAGCGACGCGCCTCGCGAAATCCACTGATAACGTCGTGGCCCATCACCTTGATCGTCCCGGAATCCGGACGGATCAAACCGGCCAGCGAGGAAATCAGCGTCGTTTTGCCGGCACCATTCGGGCCAAGCAAGCCGAAGAATTCACCCTGCTCGATGTCAAGCGACACTCCGGCCAGCGCTAGCAGCGAGCCAAAATGCTTGACGACGTCAACGATGGAAACGGCAGGAATCATGGAACGCCCCTCAGGCGAGGGGCAGCAGGTCGGTCACGCCGTACAGCTCAGCCAGCGAAACTACACCATTTGGAATTTGGGCAAATTTTACGGTTGACCGTGAGAGTGCAGCGGCGCGCAACCAGCCAAGCATCACGGCGAGCGCCGACGAGTCGGCCTCGGTCACTTCGGAAAAATCAAAGACCTGCTCGCCCGGCTGCAAAGCAGAACGGCCTGCTTCGAGCAGGCCGCGCGCATTCGCCATCACCAACGGCACCTTGATGACAAGGCGCCCCATTTCTCGTTCGATCATTTCTTCGAATTGGCTTCCAGAGACTTGTTCTTGGCAGCAACAGAAGCGATCAGACCATCAATACCGCCGTTGCGCACCTCCTGGCCGAACTGATCGCGATAGTTGGTGACCAGACTGATGCCGGCCACCACCACGTCGTAGACCTTCCAGCCCGACTCCAGCTTCTCCAGGCTGTAATCAAGCTGAACCGGCTTGCTGCCGGGCTGCAGCACCTCGGTCCGGATCAACACATCCAAATCTGCCGGTGCCATTTTAAGCGGCTTGTACACCACTTTCTGGTTCTTGTAGCCAGTCAAGGCGTTGGCGTAAGTACGCACCAGCAGCGTCTTGAACTCAGCCGTCAACTGCTGCTGCTGCTGCGCGCTGGCCTTGCGCCAATCCTTGCCGAGCGCCAGTGCAGTCATGTGCGAGAAATTGAAATGCGGCAGCACCTTCTTGTCGACCAGCTCAATGACCTTGTGCGTATCGCCGTTCTGAATATCCCTGTCCTTGCGAATAATCTCCAGCACATCGTCGGTTACGCGCTGAACCAGCACATCCGGCGCCTCCTGGGCATAGGCGGCGCTGGCAACGAATCCGGCAAACAACAAGGCAAATAACTTTTTCATCATCTATTCAGTGAGTAATCAATCATCCAGCCGCGGCGGGCGGCCATCGAAAATCTGGCTGCGACGACGTTGCAGATACGCGTCGCGAATATAAGCATATTTATCGAGCGCTGCTTCCTCGACCACCTTGTCGGACGGCAACAAACTTGCCCGGACGTCGACAAAACGCAACGCCGCCATGCTGTTGCGCACCGAGACCGGACGCACATACATCACCGGGTCGGCATAGGTACCAACCGCAAAACCGACCGTATCGCGCACATTGCGCGGCCCGATCACCGGCCAGAACAGGTAACCGCCACCGCCCACGCCCCAGACCGCCAGAGTCTGGCCGAAATCTTCATCGTGCCGCTCCAGGCCCAGTTCGCTGGCGACATCGAAAAGACCGAAGATGCCGACCGTCGAATTGATCAAAAGGCGGCCGATATCGATGCCGGCATCGCCAAACTTGCCCTGCAGGGCGCTATTGACACCAATCCACAGATCGCCGGCATTGCCGAAGAAGTTGCCAACGCTGGCCTTGACCGGCAACGGAACAGCGTTGTCATAGACTTGGGCAACCGGCTTGGCAGCATATTTGTCGATTGCTTCATTGACCGCGAACATCGGACGATTGAAGCCCTCGTAGGGGTCGTTAGGATTTCCGTCAGCCACTGCACCGGAGCAGGCAAAGGCGAGAGCCAGCGCGCCAACAACCCGGCGTTGAGCCCGACGCACTGCCGATGCGCAAAGATAATCCGTCATTTCTTGTCCTGTCCGTCCGCTGCCTTGCTGAATAAAAACTGGCTGATCAATTTCTCGAGAACAACTGCCGACTGCGTCTTGGCAATCGTATCACCGGCCAACAACATCTTTTCATCGCCACCCGCATCGAATCCGACGTACTGCTCGCCGAGCAAACCTGCCGTATTGATCGACGCAAAGGTGTCTTTCGGAAAGTGGTAACGGCCATCGATGGTCATGCTGACCACCGCTTCGTAAGTTGCCGAATCAAACTGGATATCGACTATCCGCCCAACCACGACCCCTGCACTTTTGACCGGACCACGCACCTTCAGGCCGCCAATATTATCAAACTTGGCCTTCAAAACGTATGATTCTGACAAATGTGACGACGAGAGGTTCCCTACCTGGAGCGACAGGAAGAGCAGGGCGGCCAAGCCGATTGCCACGAAAAAACCGACCCACAGGTCGAGGACAGTACGATTCATCAGGCTCCCCGGAACATGAACGAGGTTAGGACAAAATCCAGCGCCAGAACTGTCAGCACTGAAGTCACCACGGTACGCGTAATGGCGCGCGAGACACCCTCGGCTGTTGGCACCGAGTCATAACCTTCAAAAACGGCAATCAGGGAAACGGCGATCCCGAAGACAAAACTTTTCACCACGCCATTCCAGATGTCGTAGCGAAAATCGACGCTGGCCTGCATCTGCGACCAGTAGGAACCGTCATCGACACCGATGACCACGACACCGATCAACCATCCGCCAAGAACCCCCATGGCGGAAAAAATCGCAGCCAGCAAGGGCATCGAGATAACGCCCCCCCAAAAACGCGGTGCCACGACACGGGCGATGGGATTGACGGCCATCATGTCCATCGCCTTCAGTTGCTCGGTCGCCTTCATCAGGCCGATTTCCGCAGTCACAGACGAACCCGCACGCGAGGCAAAAAAGATGGCGGCCAGAACCGGCCCCAATTCTCGGGTCAGCGAAAGGGCGACCAGCGTCCCCAATGCTTCAGTAGAGCCAAAACGTTGCAGGATCTCATACCCCTGGAGCCCAAGCACCAAGCCAACGAACAGCCCGGAAACCATGATGATCAGCAATGACAGCACGCCACTGAAATAAATTTCGCGCAGGGTCAGCGGCAGGCGACGGAAGGAAGACCCCGAATGCATCAGCACGGCCCACAGGAATCGTGCAGCGAAGCCGAGCCGCCAAATACGGTCGACCGAAGCGTGGCCCAGCTTTCGGATAATGGAAACCGGATCAAACATGCGCAGCCACACCCAGAAACTCGTCGCGCACCAACAGGGCGGGATAATCAAAATGGACCGGGCCATCCGGCGCAGCGTGAACGAATTGATGAACGAAGGGATCGGTCGAGGCGCGAATTTGATCCGGCGTGCCTTCGGCAACCACCCGCCCGCCATTCATGAAATAAATGTAGTCCACGATAAGCAGGGACTCCTGAATATCGTGGGTCACCATGATCGACGTTGCCCCCAAGGCATCGTTCAACTTGCGAATCAGTTGCCCGATAACGCCCAGCGCAATCGGGTCGAGCCCGGTAAATGGCTCGTCGTACATCACCAGCATCGGGTCAAGCGCCAAGGCACGGGCCAACGCCACCCGCCGGGCCATGCCGCCGGACAATGCGCCCGGCATCAACTTGTGCGCACCGCGCAAACCGACCGCCTCGAGCTTCATGAGGACCAGATCGCGGATCATTTCATCCGACATGTCGGTATGTTCGCGCATTGGAAAAGCGACATTCTCGAATACGGTCATGTCGGTAAACAAGGCGCCAAACTGAAAGAGCATGCCCATCCGGCGGCGCAAACGATACAGCTCCGCTTCCGACATTCCACAGACCTGATGCTTTTCCAGGCGAACGCGTCCTCCGGTCGGCCGCAACTGGCCGCCGATGCAGCGCAGCAGCGTCGTTTTGCCACAACCGGAACCACCCATGATGGCCACCACCTTGCCGCGCGGAATCTTCATGTTGATTCCCTGCAGCACCGGCTGGCCATCATAGGCAAAATGGAGGTCTTCGATATCGACAAGGATGTCGTCAGACAAAGCGTATTCCCTGGAAAAAGTCGGGCGATTTTAGCAGAAAGCCCCACCATCACCGGGAAACGACGAGGCTATAATCGGTAAAATTTCACATGGAATGTTGTGCTCTTGCCATCAGCCAAGCCACTCTTGTTGATTGTCGATGATGATTTGCTCATCAGCGAATCGCTCAGTTTCGCTTTTGCGCAGGAATATGACGTTCTCACCAGTCAATCCAGAGGGCATGCCCTGACCCTGCTCCGGCAACTCAGGCAACCGCCTCAACTGGCCCTGGTCGACCTCGGCCTTCCGCCTCTCCCGCACCGGCCTGACGAGGGTTTTGCCCTGATTGGCGACCTGCTGGCCTTGTCGCCGGACATGAAGATCATCGTTCTTTCCGGCCAGAGCGACGAGGGCAACGCCCGCCATGCGCGCACCCTGGGCGCCGTCGACTTCGTAGCCAAACCATGCGACCCGAGCCGACTGACTGAACTTTTCCGTCAGGCGCTACGTTTTGGCAACGAGCCCCGGACCGCTCAGGCGGGTGGGCTGATCGGGGAAAGCCTGCCCATGCAGCGCCTTCGCCTGCAACTCGGCCAATACGCCAATCTGGCCTACCCGGTATTGATCGAAGGCGAGTCAGGCAGCGGCAAGGACATCGTCGCCAGCCACTATCTGCACCGCCTGACCGAGCGCCACGACAAGCCTTTTCTTGCCTTGAACTGCGCCGCCATTTCGCCAACGCTGCTTGAGCCGACTCTTTTTGGCTACGCCAAAGGTGCCTTTACCGGCGCCACCAGTGCCAAATCGGGCTATTTTGAAGACGCCGATAGCGGGACGCTGTTCCTTGATGAAATTGGTGAATTGCCACTCGATTTGCAGCCAAAACTGCTACGCGTTCTCGAAAATGGCGAATACCAGCGCGTTGGCGAAACGCAAACCCGGGTTTCCACAGCACGTATCGTCGCCGCCACCAATCGCGACCTACGCCAGGAAATGCGGGCCGGGCGCTTCCGGGCTGACCTTTTTCACCGACTTTCCGTGTTTACCGTAGCGGTTCCACCACTGCGCGAAACAGGCCTGGATCGCCTGCTTCTTCTCGAGCATTTCCGCAGAAGCTGCGCCACCAGCGTTCACGCCGATCCCTTCCTGCTCACCCCGCCCGCCCAGTCGCTCTGGCTGGATTATGGTTTTCCGGGCAATGTGCGAGAACTGCGCAATATCGTCATCCGACTGAGTGCCCGCTACCCCGGCCAAGGGGTAAGCGCCGACCAGTTGCGCGCCGAGTTCGACCACTTTGACAGCATCGAACCAGCGGCCAGCATGACCGGACTCGCCGCCGATGATCTCAAAGACGCCAAGCTGGCGGCCAGTAAGCACCTCGAAAAAGCCTCCCGTCTCAACCTCGACGCGACGCTTGAACTCTGGCAGCGCGGCTACATCGAGGCCGCCATCGAACTGAGTGGCGGCAACATGAGCGAAGCCGCCCGCCGCCTCGGCATCAATCGCACGACACTCTACAACCGCATGGAAAGCTGGACCCGCCGATGAGCCTTTACCTCGAACACTTCGGCCTGCGCGAGCCACCGTTCCGGATCACGCCGCACACCGACTTTTTCTTTACCGGGGCGAACCGCGGGCCGACGCTCGACGCCCTGATCTATGCCATTACGCAGGACGAAGGCATCGTCAAGGTCACCGGCGAAGTCGGCAGCGGCAAGACCATGCTCTGCCGGATGCTGCTCGAACGCCTGCCCGAGAACGTCGAAACACTTTACCTCGCCAACCCGTCGCTCTCCCGGCAGGAAATACTTGGCGCCATAGCCGACGAACTTGGCGTTCCGGTCGAGGGCAAGGCCACGCACTCGCTGACCCGCGCCCTGCAGGACGCACTCATCGAACGTTACGCCGGGGGCAAACGCGTCGTCCTGCTGATCGACGAAGCGCATGCGATGCCCGCCGAATCGCTCGAAGAAATCCGCCTGCTCTCCAACCTCGAATCCAAGGCTGCCAAATTGTTGCAGATCGCGCTCTTCGCCCAGCCTGAACTGGAAGAGCGCCTCGCCGCCACTGACATGCGCCAGCTCCGGGAGCGAATTACCCAACATTTCAACCTGGCGCCACTCAAACAGAACGACGTCGCGGCCTACATCGAATTTCGCCTGCGCGCCGCCGGGTACCACGGGCCCAATCCTTTCACCGCCGAAGCGGTGACGATGATTGCCAAAATCTCGGAAGGCTTGTCGCGACGCATCAACATTCTTGCCGACAAGGCACTGCTTGCCGCCTATTCCAGCGGCACCCATCAAGTAGGCAGCAATGAAATCAAGATTGCAGCCCAGGATGCGCGATTTTCGCCGCTCAAACCCAAAGCCCCCTTCAACCCCAAACCGCTGCTTTGGGGCGTGGCCGGAGCCGGCGTTGTTGCCCTGCTCGCCGCACTGATCGCAGGCTCGCCTCCCCAGGCCTTCCGGGAGGCCGATCCCGGCAACGCCTCGCCCCCCTCGGCGGTTCAACCCCAGCAAGCAGCCCAACCCGGCAAGCGCCTGCAACCATTAACCTTGCGCGCCGACGCCCAAGGCCCCGCAAGCACGCAGGACAAAATCCGCTTCGCCCCTCTGACTCGCCAGCATTTCAGTCAGTATGACCAGTGGATCGCAGATGCCCAAAACAACCATTATTTCATCCAGCTACTGGCCACTGACGCGTCGCAGACAGGAGAGATAGAAGGCTTCCTCAGTCGCGCGACAGCCGTACTCGACGCATCGCAGATTCGCGCCTACCGCTCCAGCCTTTCCGGGCGAGACCGGGTCGGCGTGATTTTTGGTGATTACGACAGCCGGGAAGAGGCCGTTGCAGCCATGCAGACCTTGCCGGAATCAATCAAGGCAGCCCAGCCTTTCCCAAGGCAGGTCAGCAAGTTACGCTAGCCTGCCAGGCAGGAGCCAAACCGTGTTGCCATGACAATTTACGTGCTAGCATCATAGCGATACGCCGCAACCCGTGACCGTGACTATCTAGCTCAGACAAGGCAAAACCCGATGAAAATCGGTTTCATCAGCACAACGCTCGTTTCTTTCCTGCTGGCCGCCTGCGCGGCACCCACCCCGCGCGAACCGCTGAAGGGGCATCTCAATACCGAAAGCACGGCACCATCAGCCGCTGCAAACATTCCCGCCCCGGTCCAGCAAACACTTGCCCTGCCCAAGCCGCGCACCACCCGCAAGGCAGAAACCTACAGTGTCGTCGTCAATAACGTTCCGGTTCGTGATCTGCTCTTCGCCCTGGCCCGCGACGCCAAGGTCAACGTCGACATTCACCCCGGCATCACCGGCACGGTCACACTGAATGCCATCGACCAGACCTTGCCGCAACTGCTGACCCGGATTTCAAAACAGGTCGACATGCGTTTTGAGCTGGATGGCCCCAACCTTGCCGTCATGCCCGACTCGCCCTTCCTGAAACACTACAAGGTCGATTACGTGAACATGGCGCGCAACGTCACCGGCACCGTCTCGACCAACACCCAGATTGCCACCGGAACCGCCGGCGGGAGCTCGGGCAGCACAAGTGCTCCTTCCACGGGCGGCGGTGGCAACATTTCGAACACACGCATTGAAAACACCTCCCGCAATCAATTCTGGGA
Organism: Ferribacterium limneticum; assembly: GCF_020510565.1. Classification (NCBI taxonomy): domain Bacteria; kingdom Pseudomonadati; phylum Pseudomonadota; class Betaproteobacteria; order Rhodocyclales; family Azonexaceae; genus Ferribacterium; species Ferribacterium limneticum. The sequence continues at coordinate 727,274 of NZ_CP075189.1, read as the reverse complement.
GTCGCTGGAAAAGAACATCAAGGACATCCTGCGCGAAACCGACAAGGTCTTCCCGGAAGGGTCGAGCGAAACCGTCATTGAAAAATCCACTGCCCAAGCCTCGACCGGCGCCGCCGCCCTGCCTCAGGGAGTCGGGCAGCGAGCCGCCCAGTCGATTGCCAACGCCTTGCAGGGAAACCCCAATCCGAACTCGGCCAGCCAGGCGACCGGCACCTCCATTGAGCGCCGCAGCACTTTCCGGGAGGCGGCATCGGTCATCATGAATGCTGAAAGCGGTGTCATCACGGTGCGCGCGACGCAACGGCAGCATGATCGGATTCAGGAGTTTGTAGACCGCGTCAGCAACTCGGCAAGGAGGCAGGTGCTGATCGAGGCGACCATTGTTGAAGTCACATTGAAAGATGGTTACCAGCAAGGCATTAACTGGACTCAACTGGCTGGTGGCGGCACGATCAGTTTTGTTGGCAATGCACTTACCAAGAATGCGGCCAACCTTACCTACACTAGAGGCGGCAACCCTGACTCCCTGATTACGATGCTGGACACTTTCGGGACTACCAAGGTGCTCTCCAGCCCCCGCGTCTCGGTCATGAACAACCAGACGGCGCTATTGAAAGTTGTTGAAAACTACGTTTATTTCAGCGTCAAGGCCGACACGACTACCACTGCCAACGTCGGCACAACAACCACTTACACAACAACACCCCAGTCCGTTTCTGTTGGACTCGTGGTCAGCGTAACACCGCAAATAAGCGATGGCGATGCCGTGACACTCAACGTCCGCCCGACCATTACATCTGTCGCCCGTGAGGTGCTGGACCCCAACCCCGACCTCAAGAAAAACGAAATCAGCAATCTGGTTCCGGTTATCCGAACCCGCGAAATCGAATCGGTGATGCGCGTAGCCAGCGGCAACATCGCCATTCTCGGCGGTCTGATGGAAGACAAGATCGACTATCAGAACCAACGCGTACCGCTACTCGGACAAATCCCGCTGGCCGGTGAACTGGTCAATAACCGAAACAACGCAGCCCAGAAGACTGAGCTGGTCATTTTCCTCCGCCCCGTCGTCATCAAGGACGCCAGCCTGGACGGTGACTACTCGGCCTTGCGCGACCATCTTCCCGGGCAAAATTTCTTTGCTCAGCCGAATGAAGCCCAGCCCTTCAATATCACCCCGAGCCGCTGAGGGCCGCGCATGAGCCTGCTGATGGATGCCCTGCGACGGGCGGAAAATGCCAAGCAGGAATCGGCCCGCAACTCGCAGGACGGGATGTTGCCAACGGCCAGCGACCTGCTCAGCCTGGAACCGATTGGATCGGAACCGGCCAGAGGCACTGCCAATCCGCTGCCGGACCTTGCCTCGCACCTTGCGGCAGTCGACGCTGAACTGGCCAGTTCAGCGCTTCCCCAGCCCCGCCCGGCCGCTCCCCAAGCCAGTGAGACGCCGCAAGCCAGGCCGGCCGAACAGCGCGAGGCTGTGCGCAATGCCTTTGCCGCCAAGCAGCCCGCCGCGACGCCTTCACGGCTGCCGCTCTGGCTGGCCTTGGGCACGCTCGGCGTTGCCGGCATCGCCATCGGCGGCTATGTCTGGTATCAGATGAATGCAATGAACCGCGGATCGTTGGCCGCCGGCACACCGGCGGCGATGACGCAGCCAGCCCAGCCCTCGCCCCCCCGGGCGGCGCCGGCAGTGCAACCCGCCCCGTCTTCTGATTTTGCCCCTTTTTTCCGGTCGACCGTGGGAGTCCCCCCCGAACCGGCCGCGCCACCGCTTTTCCCGCGTCGGGAGGCGCGCCCGGCCCCGATGCCGGCGCCCGAAGACGAGGCCGCCCCCCAGATTCGCCTGACGCGAACCCAGCCGGAGCCTGACGCCAACCTCGCTCGCGGTCACGCCAGCCTGCAACGCGGCGAGACGGAACTGTCGCGCCGGGAGTTCGAACAGGCGCTGCAACGCGATCCGAACAACACCGACGCCCTGCTCGCCCTGGCCGCCATCGCCCATCGCCAGGGGCGTGCTGCGGACGCCGATGGTTTGCGCCAGCGGGCGCTGGTCGCCAACCCGAGCGATCCGGCAACCCAGGCGGCCGTCCTCAACAACCTGTCGGTCAACGCCGATCCGACCACAGCAGAAAGCCGCTTGAAGTCGCTGCTCTCCAGCCAGCCCGAATCGGCGCCGCTCAATTTCGCCCTCGGTAATCTGTATTCTCGCCAGGCCCGCTGGGCCGAGGCCCAGCAGGTCTATTTCAACGCCGTGGCGGCCGATGGCGACAACCCTGACTACCTGTTCAATCTGGCGGTCAGCCTCGATCACCTGCGCCAATCGCGCCTCGCCGCCCAGCATTACCGGCTGGCCTTGGAAGCGTCGGCCAAACGCCCGGCCGGCTTCGCGCACGACAAGGTCGAGCAACGTCTGGGCGAGTTGCAACCCGGGCTGCAACGCTGACCGCACCATGAGCACTTCCGCCCTCCAGCGCCGGCCACTCGGCCAGATCCTGATTTCCGAAGGCATCCTGTCGGAAGATCAGCTGCGTATCGCGCTGCTCGAGCAAATGAAGCAGAACCAGCCGATCGGCAAGCTGCTGGTTTCGCTCGGCTTCGTCACCGAGGCCACGCTGCGCCAGGCGCTCTCTGAAAATCTCGGCAAGCAGAGCATCGACCTCTCGCACGCTGTCGTCGACCCGCAGGCGCTCAAGCTGGTGCCGCGCGACATGGCCAAACGCCACCACCTGCTGCCGCTCGACTACGACCGCCCGAACCGCCGCCTGACGCTGGCCATTTCGGACATCAACGACATCGTTGGTCTCGACCGGGTGCGCGGTCAACTCGAAGAAGGCACCGAAATTGAAACCCTGCTCGGCGGCGAATCGGAAATCGACCACGCCATCGACCAGTATTACGGCCACGAGCTGTCGATAGACGGCATCCTGCACGAGATCGAAACCGGCGAAATCGACTGGCAGAGCCTGTCCGCCACCGATGACGAGTACAGCCAGCCGGTCGTTCGCCTGATCGATTCGATCCTCACCGACGCGGTCAAGCGCGAGGCGTCGGACATCCACTTCGAACCGGAAGCCAATTTCCTGCGCATCCGTTACCGCATCGACGGCATGCTGCGCCAGATTCGCGCCCTGCATAAGTCCTACTGGCCGGCCATGACGGTGCGCATCAAGGTGCTTTCCGGCATGAATATCGCCGAAATGCGGGCGCCGCAGGATGGACGGATCAGCCTCACCGTTTCTGGCCGCCCCATCGATTTCCGGGTTGCCAGCCAGCCGACCATCCATGGCGAAAACATTGTCCTGCGCATTCTCGACCGGCAAAAAGGCATTGTCCCGCTGGAAAATCTCGGTCTGGCCGAGGAGCACCTGCACCAGCTCAAACTCATGATTTCGCGGCCGGAAGGCATCATCCTCGTCACTGGCCCGACCGGCAGCGGCAAGACGACGACGCTCTATTCGGTGCTCAATCACATCAATTCCGAGGGCATTCACATCATGACCCTCGAAGACCCGGTCGAATACCCGATGGCGATGGTGCGCCAGACCTCGGTCTCGGAAACAGCCAAACTCGATTTCGCCAACGGCATCCGCTCCATGATGCGCCAGGACCCGGACGTCATCCTGGTCGGCGAGGTGCGCGATGCGGAAACGGCCGAAATGGCCTTCCGCGCCGCCATGACCGGCCACCAGGTGTACACCACCCTGCACACCAATTCGGCCATCGGCGCCGTGCCGCGCCTGCTCGACATCGGCGTTTTGCCCGACGTGATGGCCGGCAACATCATCGGCATCATCGCCCAGCGCCTGATTCGCCGCCTGTGCGATCACTGCAAGTCACCGTATCACGCCGAACCGCATGAGATCCGCCTCCTTGGCGACCTTGGCGAAGGGCCGCGGCCGGTGCTGTTCCGCGCTACCGGTTGCGAATTGTGCGATTTCCAGGGTTACCGCGGCCGCATCGCGATCATGGAACTGCTGCGCATCGACGCCGGCATCGACGAGCTGATCGCCCGCCGCGCGACCACCCACGAAATCCGCTCGCGGGCGTTGCTCCAGGGCTTCACCACGCTGGCCGACGACGGCATGCATCGCGTGCTCAACGGCACGACTTCGCTTGAAGAACTGGCCCGCGTCGTCGACCTGACCGACCGGATGTAGACGCGCCATGTTGTTCGATTACAAGGCGGTCAGCGTGGAAGGTCGGATGACCTACGGACGACTCGATGCGATCAATCTGGTCGACCTCGAAATGCGCCTGAAGCGCATGAATCTTGATCTGATCACCGGTTCGCCGATCAAACATCGCGCCCTGTTTGGCGCGCAGCGCGTGCCGCGGCCGGAACTGATCAATTTTTGCTTCCACCTCGAACACCTGACCCGGGCTGGCGTGCCCATCCTTGAAGGGCTCACCGACCTGCGCGACTCGGTCGACCATCCCCGCTTCCGCGAAGTGATGGCCGGGCTGATCGAAAGCATCGAAGGCGGCCAGACTCTGTCGCAGGCGATGAACGCCCACCCGGAAATTTTCAGCCAGGTGTTCTGCAACCTGATCCGTGCCGGCGAGGCGAGCGGCCAGTTGCCGGATGTGCTGGCCAGCCTGTCCGAATCGCTGAAGTGGGAAGACGAACTGGCCTCGCACACGAAAAAGCTGCTGATGTACCCGGCCTTCGTGGCAACCATCGTGCTCTCCGCCACGTTCTTCCTGATGATCTACATGGTCCCGCAGCTCAAACTGTTCGTGAAGAACATGGGGCAGGTACTGCCGCCGCATACCAAGCTGCTGTTTTTCATCTCCGACCTGCTGGTCAACTACTGGTATGTTTTTCTCGCCTTGCCGATCATCGCCGTCGTTGCCTTGCAGGCCGTGCTGCGCAGCAACCCGCTGGCGCGCTTTCGCCTCGACGGCATCAAGCTGCGCCTGCCGGTGATCGGTCCGATCCTGAAAAAAATCATCCTCTCCCGTTTCGCCAACACCTTCGCCATGCTCTACGCCTCGGGCATTCCGGTACTCGAATCGATCCGCACGACGCAGCATGTCGTCGGCAACCGCGTCGTGCGCAAGGCGCTTGAGCGCGTCGAGCAGTCGATCCGCGAAGGTCAGAATGTGGCCGGCGCCTTCCACGATGTCGGCATGTTTCCGCCGCTCGTCGTGCGCATGCTGCGCATCGGCGAAAGCACGGGCGGACTGGACAAGGCGCTGCTCAATGTCAGCTATTTTTACAACCGCGACGTCAAGGAATCGGTCGGCAAGGCGCAGGCGCTCATCGAGCCGATGCTGACGCTTTTCATGGGCGCCCTGCTCGGCTGGATTATGCTGTCGGTCATCGGCCCCATTTACGACGTCATCAGCAAGATCAAAACGTGAGCTGCCGCCTCCTCTATCTCAACACCCATCGCCTGTCGGCCCACGCCTGGCAGCAGGGCAGCCTGCGCGCCGAGGGCGTTTTCGACAACGACGAGGACGGCCTGCTGCAATTCGCCGAATATCTCAGGGAACACAGCAGCAGCCAGTTCTCGCTACTGGCCAATGTCGCCGAGGAAGGCCATGCGCTGGAAACCATCCCCTTCCTGCAGGGCGGCGACCGGCAAACGCTGATTACCCGCAAGATCGGCCAACATTTTCTCGGCACGCCACTCGCCGCGGCTATTTCGCTCGGCTACGAAAAAAGCCAGCGCAAGAACGAAAAGCTGCTGCTCTCCGCCCTGACCAACCCGGCCCATTTCGAGCCATGGCTGCGCCGGATCAGCGATGCCGCAGTGCCGCTGGCCGGCATCTACACCGTGGCCCAACTGGGCGGCCAGTTGCTCAAAAAGCTCGGCCAGGACAGCGGCCGCTGCCTGCTGCTCACCCTGCAGGATCACTCGATCCGCGAAACCTACCTGGTTGACGGCCACGCCCATTTTTCGCGCATGGCGCCGCTCACCGACAGCAGCATCGCCGGCATCGCCAGCGCCTTTGCCGCCGAAGCTGGCAAGCTGCACCAATACCTGATCGGTCAACGCCTGATCGGGCGCGACGAAAGCCTGCCCGCTTTCATCGTCGCCCATCCGCTGACCATTCCGTCCATCGAAAAGGCCTGCCCGGAACACAGCAAGCTGAACTTCACGCTGATCGACAGCCATGTCGCGGCGCACAAGCTCAAGTTGCACACGCTGCCCGCCGACAACCGCAGCGACCTGCTCTTCCTGCACCTGCTGGCGACAGCGCCGCCCGCCCAGCAATTTGCCGGCGAAACACATCGCCACCATTTCCGCCTGGCGCAAATCCGCCATGGCCTCTTCGCGGCCGGACTGATCGCCCTGCTCGGCGGCGTCCTGTTCGCCGCCAAGGAAACCTACGTGGCCAGTGAGCTGCGCGCCGAAGCCCGGGCGCTGGCGGCCAGCGAAGCCGATTTCACCCGGCGCTACCAGGAAATCTCGGCGACCTTCCCGCAACTCGGCATGGACAACGACACGCTGCGCCGCCTGACCGGCCGCTACGGCGAGCTACTGGCCCAGCAACGCCAGCCGACACCGAGCTACCGCATGGTCAGCCGCGTTCTCGACCGCATGCCGGCCATCGTTCTCGAAGGCATCGATTGGAAATTTGGGCAAAATTTCCGGTTGACCGTGGGAGTGCCTGGCAGCGAGCCGGAAATCACCACCGTCCGCGGCTCCATCCATCTGGAGCGGGCAACGACCCGGCAAACCCTGGCCGTCTTCGATCAATTTGTCGACGCCCTGCGCACCGATCCCGCCAACACCATCAACGTACTGCAACGCCCCTTCGACATCGAATCAGGACGGGCCCTGCGCGGCGGCGACGGGCTCGATGAAGAAACCCAGCCCCGGCAGTTTGCCGTCGAAATCGTCCGGAACGTCGCGCCATGAAACTGACCAGCCGCGATCTCCCGAAACTCTGGCTCCCCCTGCTCGCCGCGCTGGCCATGATCGCCGTCGCCAGCCTGCTCGTCTGGGGCAGCCAGCTCGACGCCGGCAAGGCCGAGCACGAACGCAACGCAGCAATGACGACCAAAAACCAGATCGAACAACGTCTGCGCCAGGTCCGCACCGAAGAACAGGAAATCCGCGAGCGAACGCAACTCCTGCAGCAACTGCAAAATTCCGGCATCACCGGCGACGAAAAGCGCCTCGACTGGATGGAAATGCTCCGCGAAACGCAGCGCGAGCTACGCATCCCGGGCATGAGCTACGAGTTCGGCGCCCAGACCAGCCTGGACAAGGCAGGCGACGCCAGCTACGCCTGGTTCAGCAGCCCGCTGCGCCTGCAACTCCGCCTGCTGCATGAAGAAGACCTGATCAATTTCCTCGCCCGCATTCAGAAAAATGCCAAGGCCCTGGTTATCGTACGCGCCTGCAAGCTCTCGCCTTTGCCGCGCCAGGCCGATGGCCGCGCCGCCATGGCCCAATTCGGGGCCGAGTGCGAAATGCATTGGCTGACCATTCGTCCGGCGAGTGACAAAAAATGAGCCGGATTCGCCTCCTCGCTCTCCTGCTGATTTGCTCCGCCAACCAGCCCGGTCAGGCCGAAGAAGCACCGCTCGGCCGCCTCTTCCTCGACCCGCAGCAAAGAGCCAGGCTCGACCTCCAGCGCCAGCACAACCCCGGCTTCCAGCCCAATGCCGATAGCGAAGCCAGCCAGACCATCAACGGAGAAGTCCGCAGCAGCGCTGGCCGCAGCATCCGCTGGATCAACGGCGAAGCCAACTGGGACGGGAGCGCACCGCCGCCACGTGTGCCCGTCGGCGACACCTTCAACCCGGCCACCGGCGAGCGCGAAAGCGTGATCGGCAGCGGCCGCATCGACATAAAACGCGGCAGCACAAAATGAAACGCCGCGCCCCACCCTCCGCGCAGAGGGGCGTTGCACTCCTCGCCCTGCTCGTCATGCTCCTGCTGGCCGGAGGCTATGCCTTCTATCGCAGCAGCAATCTCGGCGACACCCAGAACCAGGATCGCGATACCGTCATGCAACGCCTGGTGCGCGCCAAGGAAGCGGTCATCGCCCACGCCGTAAACGACACCACGCGACCGGGCAGGCTGCTTTGCCCCGACCAGATCGGCGATGGTATGTCCCCGCTGTTCGTCCTCAATGAATGCGCCAGCTACGGCGGCCTGCTCCCGTGGAAAACGCTCGATCTACCAGACAATACCGACCCTCAGGGCGGAAACTTTCGCTACCACCTTTCCCCTGCCTTCGGTGGCCAAAACCCGGCCGCCGTTCTCAACAGCGAAACAGCAACCACGCTTCGTCTTGATGTTCCGGCCGGCAGCAACAGCAACGACATCGCCGCCGTCATCATCGCCACCCGCGGCGTACCGGATGCCCGCAATGCCGACGGCAACGACTATTTCTACAACCATGACCGCACAAACGAACTCAGCACCTCCGAAGACAACGATATCGTCATCGCCATCACCCGCCAGGAATTGATGGCCGCCGTCGAGCAGCGCATTGCCAACGAACTCCGCACCTGCCTCGAGCAGCATTCCCGAAGCACGAACACCTACCCGTGGCCTGCCCCGTTTTCCCGTATTGCCGAACAAGTGCTGACCAATACTGCAAATGCGACAACGCGCATTACCAATGCCCCCGGTTTCATCGGATCACTATTCGGCATGCTCCCGGACACCCAGCCCGGCAATCCGGAGCAGGCACTGCAAGGCTCGACCCTTAGTTTGCGCGCACTGCAAACAACCCTCGCGCAGGCACAGATACCGACAACCAGTACTTTGTCGGCACTGCAGGCCGAAGCGGCCAACGCCCTGGCACTTTACGACCGCATTTTCCTGGCCGCCGTCGCCCTGTACGATTCTGCCTTCCGTGCTGGACAAAGCCTGGTTCAACTGGAAGGCATTTTCGATACAGCCACCGCCAGCAAGGAGAGCTACAGCGCGCTGTCGCAAACCATTCCTTCCGCCATCACGGCCAACCAGGCCACACTCGACGCATTCCGGACGGCGCTCGCCGACAGCGGCTTCGACTTATTCGTCGGCAAGTTGAGTCTGTTGAACCAGAACATCGAGAGCAAACTTTCTCAGCTTCCCGCTCAGCCGACCAGCGCGCAGGTCCGAACGGTTCTGGATGCGGTTACCCCATTGAGAAATGGTCTGCTGGAGAATAGCCAGTCATCTGATCTCGCCATCGATAATGCAATCTCTGGCACTTATGCGCTGGCCACATCGGCAGTCAGCAGCCTGAATACAGCCCGCAAGCAACTTTCCAGCGAAGCCGTCGCCCAAGCCAGAGCGGACACAGTAGCCTTGCTGACCGCCAGCCAGTCCATCGAACCTATCGTGCTAGCCAGTCGCGCAGTAGCAACACCTGGCAGCACAGCAGACAATGTCGCACTCGAATCGATCATCGCTACGATGAATTTGCTCGCCACGGCACAGAATACAGCGCCTGCCAAGGTGACTGCGGCGCGGGAACTGGCCAAAACGATCAATATTCTGCAGGCTTGGATTTCGATTGCCATCGAACTGACGCCCGACCTCGCCGGCAAGGCGCGCAAGGGAATCGTCGGCGGACAGGTCGCTCTGGAAAACCGCGACAGTTCAGCCTATACAGCGGCCAGCCAATTGCTGAACAGCCTCGCTGGCAGTGGTGGCGCCATCGCGGTATTGAGTAATGCAACTTCCAGTAGCGAGGAGATTGCAGCCGCCATCGACAACCTGCGTTACCGCCTGAACGCCTTGATCGCTGCGGCCGATGCCCTCGACGACAGCTTGCGGACAGGTTTCGCCCAGGCCGCCATCCCGACCCGCTGGTCCAGCGCCGAATGCGCCTTTCTGACACCTACCAGCAGCCAAGGCAACTGGTGGACGCAAGGCAACTGGAAATCCCTGTTTTTCTACCAGATCAGCGCACAAGTGCGGCCACCAAGCGGCACGCTGACCGTCAATGGTGCCGGCAACTACCGTGCAGTTGTCATCGGCGCTGGTCGCTCTTTATCCTCGCAACTTCGTCCAAGCTCCGATGTCCGGAATTATCTGGAGAAAGGCAATGGCGATCTGTCACGCAATGGCGACGCCTTGGCGCCAACGCCCCATTTCGTTGTTGAGACCGTTAGCCCCTCGTTTAATGACCGCCTTGCCTACTGAGCCAGCCACCTTCCGTCGCTCCATGACCTCCTTGGCGCGCCACGGCGGTTTTTCCCTAGTCGAACTGACCATCGTCCTGGTCATCGTCGCCCTGCTGGCCGGCGGTCTCATGTTCGGACTGTCGGGCCAGCGCGAGCAAATCCAGAACAAGGAAGCCCGGCAGCAGCTGGAAACCGTTCGTGAAGCGCTGATCGGCTACGCCATGACGAACGGACGCCTCCCTTGTCCGGCCCCCGCCAACCTGCCCAATACCGATCCTGCAGCAGGAAGGACACGCACCCCGCCGTGTGCAGACGACTTGCGTTTTGGTGTCGTCCCCTGGGTGACGCTGGGTTTATCCGAGACCGACCCGTGGGGAAATCGCTTTACCTATTTTGTCAGCGCCAAATTTACAGCGGCCCTGGCGGCCGATGCCCAGGCCAGCTTCACCCTCTCAACGGGAAGCGCAACCGCAGTGCCAGCCGACAATGCGGGCACTGCCAACGTCATGGATAACGGGCTGGTCATTGCGTCTGATGTCCCTGTCGTCATCGTCAGCCACGGTAGCCGAGGCGTCGGCGCCTTTCAGCCAAGCGGCGCCCAGTTACCCGGCGCAATTGGCGACGAAGCAGAAAATGCCGATGCCGATCTGACCTTCATCGCCCACACGCCCACCGATAATTTCGACGATCTCGTCACCTGGGTCATCCCCACTGTGCTCAAATCACGCATGGTCGCTGTCGGCAAACTCCCCTAGATATCGGTCAAGCAAACTGTTCGGCATATTGACCGGGGGCAAGCCGACTGCCAAACTGAATGACTTGGACATTCTGCCTCCAGCAAAGCATCCCGTGAACCGCCAACCATTTCTTGTTGCCCTGCGTACCGGTGGCGTTCTTCCTGAAGACGATGCCGAGACACGTCTGAAGAAATCACTGCTGGTGTTCGCCACGGGCCTGGTTTGCACCGGCTCAATGCTCTGGCTCTTCCTGTATGGCCAGATGGGGCCGCAGTTTTCGGCCAATGCGCCCTTCGTTTTCCAGTTGTTGCTGGTTGGTAACCTGCTTTACTACTTTCGCAGTGGCAATTTCGATCTATTCCGCTATTCGCAACTGGCCCTCTTCCTGTTCGCGCCGTTTGCCGTGCAGTGGAGCATCGGCAACTTCATCACAGCCAGCGGCACCAGCCTGTGGGGATTGCTCGCCCCCATCGGCGCAGTTCTGTTCTTTGGGGTTCGCGAATCGCTGGCGTGGTTCATTGCCTACATTTTCCTGACTGCGCTTTCCGGATTTTTCGACTATTTCCTGGCCGATAGTCTGGCCAGTAGCGCCCCGAAAATCTCGATCCGGACCAGCGTCTTTTTCTTCGCGCTCAATTTCGCTGCCATTTCGAGCATCGTCTACCTGTTGCTACGCTACGCGGTTCAGGAAAAAGCCAAGACGCAAGCCAGCCTGGAAGAAACCCACCGCCTGTTACAGGACGAACAGGAGCGTTCCGAGCGCCTGCTGCTCAACATCCTGCCCGGCCCGATTGCCGAACGTCTGAAGCACGACAGCCAGGCCATCGCCGATGGCTTTGCCGACGTTACGATCATGTTCGTCGATATCGTCAATTTCACGCGGATTGCCGAAGGGCTGACGCCACAGCAGGTCTTTTCCATGCTCAACCGGATATTTTCGTCTTTCGACGAATTGGCCGAGCAATATGGGATGGAGAAAATCAAGACCATTGGCGACGCCTACATGGTCGCCGGCGGACTGAACAACGAGCAGACCAACTACACGCGGTCGATCGCCGAACTGGCCATCGCCATGCGCGACCTGCTGCATCGCGACTTTACGGTCAACGACATGCACCTCGACGTTCGCATCGGCATTGGCACCGGCCCCGTCGTTGCCGGCGTTGTTGGCAAAAAGAAATTCATTTATGACTTGTGGGGCGACACCGTCAATCTCGCCAGCCGGATCACCAGTGAAGGCACCCCCGGCATGATCCAAGTCGATGCGACCACCCACCTGCGGCTGGCACAGCACTTTTCATTCGATGAACCACAGACGCTACACCTCAAAGGCAAAGGCAATACGCTCGTTTATCGATTGAATGACTTGCGGGAAACGCAGGCTACCGGCGAACCGACAGCGTAAACGCGACACGTCCCGGCCGATTTTCAGCCAGAACCAGCGAATAACCGACCCCGTCAGCCTGCCGTGCAGCGTGATACAAACCGATTCCGAGACCATCTTCGGAGTTGACCGGCTCCTTGAGCAAGGCGCCGGCCAGCGTGAGGCTGATGGCCTGACCATCATCAGAGACTGTCAGGCTGCCATCGGCAAAAAGTACGCCGATACCCAGGCCCGGTTGGCGCAAGCGTTTGGCCAGCGCATTCTGTAACAGGTTCTCGGCCACGCTATCGAACAAGGGCCCAGGCAAGAAATGGCCGGCGCTGGCTTCGCCCAGCCAATCGACCTGCACGTGGGCATTGCGCTCCTTGAACTGGCGCCACCAGACGCCGGCCTCTACATGTTCCAGACTTTCAATTTGGGGCGATTGCAGTTTGTCCAGCGTCACTTTCAGGCGGTCGGCGATTTGCGGCAACTGCCGGCCCAGCAAGGCTGCCACCTCGGCTGGATCACCCGGCTGATTCGCGGCATAGCAGAGCGTTTGCAAGGACTGGAGCAGATTCTTGACATCGTGCGTTACCCGCGCCCCGGTTTCGTAAATGGCCTGAACATAGCCCATACGCTGCAGCTGGTGAGTCTGGAGTTTGACCAGGTAAAACTCGACAGCCAGTCGCAGCAGCCACTCGACATGCCAGCGCATGGCCGGCGAAGGTGAATGATGAAAATGGACAGACAGCGCAAGTTCGTTCACCTGGTAAGTATGTGCGTAGATGGTCTGTTCACCGGATTGCCCCGCTCGCTCTCCCATACGCCACGAGACGCCGACAACCCAGGGAATGCCACGCAAACGCTGCATGACCGCATCGAGAAACAGTGCCGGATCGGCGTGCCGCTCGCTCTCCTCCGAAAGCTGCATCAGCCACTGCTCGAGAGGCATGCCCAGCGACAACATATAACGTGAAATCGCCGAGCCGATGCCGGAAAATCCGCCGCGCGGATTCCACGCCCAGGCCACCACGAGCAAGGCGCCAGCAACCGCCAGCGAGGTCTTGAACAAGGCCTCGACATAGCCACCTCCACCGACCAGCATGTAGGCCAGTGTACCGAGCACGAAAACAGCAAGGACGAGGAAAACCATGACCCCATAGAACAGGTCGAAGGCTTCACCGGACTTTCGCTCAGGCGCCCGCGCCGGAAAAAACAGCAGAAATGGCAGAACCAGCGGCATGAAGCGGGCAAGCAGCCCGCGCAACAGCGGGTCGATGGCGACAGCCGGAGAGATTTCCGGAACCACGCCCAGAACGGTAATGCCCACCAGATAGCCAAAAGCCAGGAGATAACCCGAACGCTCGCTATGCCTTTCGGTCCCCAGCACCCGCCCGCCGATAGCCGCGGCCAGCGCCCCGCACCAGATCAATAGCAGCCATGGCCCAAGCAGTAGCGTCGACACCAGAACCGCGCCGAGCAACACCCCCCCTTGCCGCAACTCGATCCGGCGCTCGCCTGCGACAAAGGGTTGCCAGATCAGGAAAAGCCCGAGCGCAACCACCCATAGCAGGCGAACGGCAGGAATTTTCCAGCCACCAAATGCCAGCGTGTGCAGCATCAACAAATGGGAAGCCAACAGAAAATGCGGCCAGCCAGCCAGCCGGCTGGCAATTTTGCCAACTATTGCGGTGTTCATATTTCAGACAACCTGTCCATATTTCGACACTTACCACTCACTCTTCGCCAACTATTGCCAAATCTACGCCTAAATGCATAGGCACGGAATTTGCGGAGGAATACTCAAAACTCAACCGGAGCATGCCATGAAACACCATCAAAAGGGCTTCACCCTTGTCGAAATCGCCATTGTCCTGGTCATTATCGGCCTATTGCTGGGGGGCGTTCTGAAGGGGCAGGAGCTGATCAACAGCGCCAAAGTCAAAAACATGGTGAATGATTTCAGAACCACTTCTGCCCTGGTTTACGGCTACCAGGATCGCTTCAAGAGCTTTCCTGGAGACCAGACCCAGTTGCAACTGACCGATGCCTTTGGTGCTGCAGCTAATGCAACGGCATGCGCCCCGGCCAATACTGCAGGCCAGTGTGTCAGCAATAATGGCCGCATCGACGGCAACTGGAACGCCGGCGCCGTCACCGACGAGACTTTTGTCTTCTGGCAGCATGTCCGCCTGGCCAATCTGGCGACAGGAGCCATCAACACCGGCGACCAAAACTACCGCCCTCGCAACGCTGATGGCGGCTTTATTGGCATTGAAAGCGGCATCAGCGGCGCCGGCGTAGCAGCCCCCTTCATCGCCGGTATGCGCGGTGCTGTTTTTGTCTGTTCAGATGGCATTCTTGGCCGGTATGTCCGGCAAATCGACACGACGATGGATGACGGCAATACGGCAGGAGGGTCAGTTCAGGCGGTTCCAATGGGTTCCGCGCGCGGCACGGCAGCAACATTGACGGCGGACATTGTCGAGGGCCAGCAATACACCGTCTGCGCCAGCCTGTAAAAATCTGCTCCGTTCAGAATCAAGCCCGCCCCGGCGGGCTTTTTCATTTCTGCAGCAGGCGTTCCTCTGCGGCAGTCACCGCCTCCGGCAGACCGAGGACGACGACAACATCGCCCTCTTCCAGCCGCGTTTCCGGGGCTGGCTCCATGGCCCGGATGCCGCGCCGGCGGACAGCGCTGACTTCGCAACCCAGATCGTCAAGATTGAGATTGTCCAAGGTCTGCCCAATGCCAGCTGCACCGGAAACCAGCAGCACGGAATGGAGTTGCGGGTGATGTTCATCATCATCATCGTAATCGCGGTCTGATATGCCGCGATAAAAGCCGCGCAACAGGCTGTAACGCCGGGAGCGTGTCTGACGAATGCGCTTGAGCACGCGATTGATCGGCACGCCGACCAGCACCAGGGCGTGCGAGGCAAGCATCAGGCTGGCTTCCAGTGCCTCCGGAACGACTTCGGCGGCGCCGGCCTTGGTCAGGCGATCCATATCGCGCTCATCGAAGGTACGGACAACCACCGGCAAGTCAGGACGCGACTCCTGTACGTGATGCAGGACTTTCTCGGCCAACGGGGTGTCACTGACAGTGACGATCACCACGCTGGCCCGCATCAGGCCGGCAGCCAGCAAGGCTTCTTTTCTACCGACATCGCCATAAACAACGTTTTCGCCACCTGCGGCGGCTTCCCGGACGCGGTCCGGATCAAGGTCTAGGGCGACATAGGTGATGTTTTCCTGACTCAAAAAGCGGGCAAGGTACTGCCCGCTCCGACCGAAACCGCAGAGAATCACGTGTTTTTCGGCGCCCATCGACTGAGCGGCGATCTTGGTCAATTGCATCGAACGCACCATCCATTCGCTGGCGACGAAGCGCACCACAATCCGCTCGCTGTACTGGACGATGAATGGCGCAATGAGCATCGACAGTACGAGCACGGTCAACGCCACCTGCTGGATCTCCCTGGGCATGTTGATGATTTCGCCGAGCAGCACGAAGCCGAATTCGCCACCGGCGCACAGCCACAAGCCGGAACGGATGGCATTGCCCGGCGACGAGCCCAGGCGCCACGAAAGCAGACCGACGACCAGCGACTTGACCAGCAGCAAGGCGAGCAACGCCAGCAAGACCTGCCACCACAAGCCAACCAGGATATGCAAATCGAGCTTGACGCCGATGGTCACGAAGAACAGCCCCATCAGTACATCGCGGAAGGGTTTGATGTCTTCTTCCACCTGCATTTTGTATTCGGTTTCCGAAATCAGCATGCCGGCGACAAATGCACCGAGCGCCAGCGACAGCCCGGCCAGCTCGGTCAGGGTGGCCAGGCTCAGCGTGATCAGCAGCACGTTGAGGACAAACACTTCGGAAGACTTGGCGCGCGCGACGAAATGGAACCATTTGCGCATCAGTTTCTGCCCGAAAACAAGGATAACGGCAAGCACGACGACGGCCTTGAGCAGCGCGATGCCGAGCAACATCGCCAGTTTTTCCGGCGGCTGGGTCAGCGACGGAATGATGACCAGCAGAGGGACCACGGCCAGATCCTGGAAGAGCAGGACACCCATGATTTCCCGCCCGTGCGCCGAATCGAGTTGCTGGCGCTCGACCAACAGTTTGGTCAGGACAGCCGTCGACGACATGGCGAAAACACCGCCGAGGGCGATGCCCAGCTGCCAACTGACGCCGAAAAGCATGATCAGCCCGGCAACCAGGGTCATGCTCAGGAGAACCTGCAGCATACCCAGACCAAATACGATGCGTTTCATCGCATACAGTTTGGGCAACGAGAATTCGAGGCCTATCGAGAACATCAGGAAAACGACGCCGAATTCGGCGAGGTGCTCGGCCCGATAAACGTCGTTCATCAGGTTCAGGGCATGCGGACCAATGACGCTGCCGACGAACAGGTAGCCGAGGACCGGCGGCAGATTGAACCGCCGAAAGATGACCACGGCCAGAACCGAGGCGCCGAGCAGAAGAAGGACGAGGGAGAGTGCGCTCAAGGTCGTTGCGTGAAGTCGGGTATACTTCGGCCATCATAACCTCAGCAAGCCCATGAACCCAAGCCAATCTACCGCCCGCTTCTCGCCGGAACGCGCTCTGGAACTGGGTCGCCAGACCCTGAGCATCGAGGCTGCGGCGGTCGACGCTCTAAAAAGCCGAATAAACGGCGACTTTGCCCGAGCCGTTGAATTGATCCTGAACAGCCACGGCCGCCTGATCGTCAGCGGCATGGGCAAATCCGGCCACATCGCCCGCAAGATCGCCGCCACCATGGCCAGCACCGGCACCCCGGCCTATTTTGTCCATCCGGCCGAGGCCAGCCACGGCGATCTCGGCATGATCACCCGCGACGATGTCCTGCTTGCCCTCTCCAACTCCGGCGAGTCGGGCGAACTGCTCAGCATCCTGCCGGCCCTCAAGCGGCAGGGCGCCAAGATCATTTCGATGACCGGCGTGCCGACGTCAACGCTGGCCCGCGAGGCCGACATCCACCTCGATGCCGGCGTTGCTCAGGAAGCCTGCCCGCACAATCTCGCGCCAACCGCCAGCACGACGGCGGCCCTGGCCCTCGGCGATGCACTGGCCGTTGCGCTGCTCGACGCCCGCGGCTTCGGGCCGGACGACTTCGCCCGCTCGCATCCCGGCGGTTCGCTCGGACGCCGTCTGCTCACCCACGTTCGCGACGTCATGCGGGCCGATGACCGGGTACCGGCCGTGGCGCCCAACACCCCGATCACCGACGCCATCATCGCCATGTCGCGTGGCGGCCTGGGGCTGGTGGCGATTACTGATCCCGCCAACGTCGTGCTCGGCATCTTCACCGACGGCGACCTGCGCCGCGCCTTCGAAAAACGCATCGACCTGCAGCAAGGCGACATCGCCTCGGTCATGTACGCCGCGCCGCGCACCATCGGCCCCGACCGCCTCGCCGTCGAGGCCGTCGAAATGATGGAGCGCCTGCGCATCAATGCGCTGCTCGTCGTCGATGCCGACAATCACCTGATCGGTGCATTGAACATGCACGATCTCTTCACCGCCAAGGTCATCTGATGGACACCAACGCCCGCGCCGCCAACATCAAGCTCGTCGCCTTCGACATCGACGGCGTGATGACCGATGGCGGCCTGCATTACACCGACGATGGTCACGAGCTGAAGACCTTCAACGTCCAGGACGGCCTCGGCGTTGTACTGCTGCGCCGCGCCGGCATCAAGGTGGCCATCATCACGGGGCGCACTTCGAACGTCGTCAATTGCCGCGCCAAGGATCTTGGCGTCGAACACGTATTCCACGGGGTGGGCGACAAGGGTGCCGTTTCCGGCCAGCTACTCGAACAACTGGGGCTGCAATGGTCAGAACTCGCCTTCATGGGTGACGACCTGATCGACCTGCCAGCCATGACCCGCTGCGGGCTGGCCATCGCGCCGGCCAACGCCCGCCCCGTCGTCAAGGAGCGCGCCCACATGGTGACCGGCGCGAGCGGCGGCAAGGGTGCCGTGCGCGAAGCCATTGAATTCATTCTCGCCGCCCAGGGCAAGCTCGATGCGGCCTTCGCGCCCTACCTCGGCACGAAATGAAACACTGGCCCAGCCAACTCTTTCCGGTCGTCGTTCTGCTGGTCCTGGCCGGGCTCAGTTTTTGGCTGCAAAGTACCGTTGACCGTGGCGAAACGCATAACGACGGCAAATTCCGGCACGATCCGGATGCGACGGCCGAGAACTTCACCGTGCGTCGTTTCGGCCAGGATGGCCAGATAAAATATCGCCTCACCGCGCCGTATCTTGTGCACTACCCCGACGACGACACATCCGAACTGAAGTCGCCGACGCTGATCAGCTATCGCCCGGAAGGTGCCACTGTCACCGTCACCGGCGATCACGCCAAAGTCACAGCCAAGGGCGAAACCATCTTTCTCTGGGACAATGTCAGCGTGGTCCGGGCAGCCACGCCGGACCGCCAGGAAATGGTTGCCCGCATGCCCGACCTGACCGCCCAGCCCGACGCCGGGATCGCCTTCACCGGCAGTCCGGTGGAAATCACCCAGGGGCAATCCTGGGTCAAGGGTACCGGCATTCATATCGACAACAACAATTCGACCCTCGTCCTGCAATCGCAGGTCCGGGGACAGCTCATTCGACCCAGGGCCGCGCCATGACCATTCGACTCGCCACGCTCACCCTCTGCCTGCTGATCAACCTGCCGGCCTTCGCCGAGCGGGCTGACCGTGACAAGCCGATGCTGCTCGAGGCCAACCGCGTCTCGATCGACGACGCCAAGAAAATCCAGATCCTCGAAGGCGATGTCCTGATCACCAAGGGCACGATGACCCTGAAAGCCGACCGCGTGGTGATCAAGGAAGACCAGTACGGCTTCCAGAAGGGAACGGCCTTCGGCGGCAAAAACGGGCTTGCCCGTTTCCGCCAGAAGCGCGACGGCAAGGAGGAATACGTTGATGGCGAGGGCGAGCGCATCGAGTACAACACCAACAGCGAAGTCGTCGAACTGTTCCACCGCGCCTGGGTCAAGAGCGGCGAGGATCAGGTTCGCGGCGACTACATCTGGTACGACGCAGTCAGCGAAAAATATCTGGTCACGGCCGGCGAAACCCGCGATCCGAAGGCGCCGCCGGGTCGCGTTCGCGTCGTCATCCAGCCCAAGGGCAAGGACAGCAGCGAAACGAAGCCGGCTGGCCGCGGTGAACGACTGGAGCTCAAGGGTTCCGGCAATCTGGGGTCGCAAAACGCACATTAGCAGTGCGCCGCGGCGTTCAACCCACTGCAAACGCCGCTGCTTACCGCCCCGACAACGGACGCCAAGCCCATGATTTTCATGGGCTTATTTATTTTTGTGCAGTGCACAAAAATAGTATTGACAATACGACAATGATCCCTATAATAAAGGTCATGGTGCAGTGCAACATCGTTTCATGGGGTAGCGCTGCTACGGTTTAGGACTGTTCTGCATAACCTTTTAATTCTGGAGATAACCCATGGCTTTCAACTTCACCACCCCTGAGCAATTTGCTTCCGCCAACAAGGCAACCGTTGATTCGCTGCTGTCGCTGGCCAACACCGCTCTGGCCTCTGCCGAGCGCATCGCTGCCCTGAACCTGAACACCGCCCGTTCGTTGGTTGAAGATTCCGTTTCCGGCGCCAAGGCCCTGATGGGTGCCAAGGACGTCCAGGAAGCCCTGTCGATCCAGGCTTCGCTGGCCCAGCCGAATGTCGAGAAGGCTGTTGCCTACTCGCGTTCCGTGTATGAAATCTCGGCCCAGACCCAGGAAGAACTTTCCAAGATGGTCGAAGGCCAGTTCGGCGACTTCCAGAAGACCGTTGCCGGCCTGCTCGACAAGGCTGCCAAGTCGGCCCCGGCTGGTTCTGACGTTGCCGTTGCTGCCGTCAAGTCGGCCATCGCTGCCGCTACCTCCGCTTTCGACAACATGAACAAGGCTGCCAAGCAGGTTGCCGAGATCACCGAAGCCAACGTCGCTGCCGCCACCAACGCCACTGTCAAGGCTGTCGGCGCTGCCTCTTCCAAGACCAAGAAGTAATCTGCCTGTCACCCCTGCTTCGGCGGGGGTTTTCGTTTCGTCCGCAGCACACAACCAAACTGGAGATGACAATGAGCAACCCGAATTTCGAACAACTGACCGCCGCCCAAAAAGCCAACGCCGAAGTCATGACGACCCTGCTGCGCACCGCCTTTGACGGTGTCGAGCGTCTGACCGCCCTGAACATGGCCGCTTCCCGCGAGTTCTTCAACAACACCATGGCCGGTACCCAGCAGCTGCTGAGCGCCAAGGATGCCAACGCTGTCGCCAAGCTGAACACCGAACTGGCCCAGCCGAACGCCGCCAAGTGGATGGACTACTCGCGTAGCGTCTACGAACTGGTCGCCGAAATGCAGAAGGAAGTCACTTCGGTCATGGAATCCCAGTACGGCAGCTTCACCAAGAACATCAACAGCGCCGTCGAAAAGGCCAAGACCTCCGCACCGGTCGGTGGTGACGTGTTCGCCGCCACCATGCAGTCGATGCTGAATGCCTCGACCAAGGCTTTCGACAATATGACCGGTATGGCCAAGCAACTGTCCGACATCGCCGAAGCCAACATGGCTGCCGCCGGCAAGGCTGCCGCACCGGCCAAGACCAGCGCCACTGCTGCTGCTCGCAAGTCCGCTGCCAAGTAATTCCAGCGCCCAGCGCTGACGAAAAAGCCCGCGAATTTCGCGGGCTTTTTTACGTCTGTCAGTTTTGAGATTTCAATTTTGGCCGTTTTTTCCAGTTGACCGTGGCAACCGGAAAAACCGATCAGGGTCGCCAAACCCACGTAATTCCGCGGCTTTCGACTTCGACGCGGATTTCTTCCATCGCCTTGTCGACCAGTTCGGGTTCGCCTTCGACGCCGAGTTCCAGATGCTTGCGCTCCTTGCCAACCAGTGAAGGCAGCGAGAACAGGCGCAGCATCGGGTAATCCTTGACGATGCGCTCCATGAGGTCGAGCAGGGCGCTTTCGTAAGCCGTTGGGCCGGTCAGCAGGAAGGCCTTTTCGATCGTGCCGTCGATGGCCTTGAACTGATCCCGATGGAAAGTATCGAGCGCCCATTCGATCATCGGATGCGCCATCTGCGGGAAGCCGGGCACGAAATAGTGGTCGTTGGCCATGAAGCCGGGAATGCGGTTGAAGGGGTTGGGAATGATCTGGACGCCGGCCGGGAAGGTGACCAGTTGCTTGCGCTGGTCGGTGATTTCTTCGCCGGCGAAACGGACTTTCAACTCCTCGAAGCCCTCGGGATGCAGTTCCAGCCCGACGCCGAGCGCCGCCGCTACCGCTTGCCGCGTGTGGTCGTCGGGCGTATTGCCGATGCCGCCGCAGGAAAAAACCACGTCGCCGGCAGCCATCGTGCGCTTGAAGGTGGCGGCGAGACGTTCCCAGTCGTCACCGAGGTATTCGACCCAGCTCAGGCGCAAGCCGCGCGCACCGAGCAGTTCGGCGATTTTGGCGAAATGCTTGTCCTGCCGTTTTCCCGACAGGATTTCGTCGCCAATGATGACGGCGCCAAAGGTGCGGTTCATACACGTTCTCCTTCGATGGTGACAATCGCCCCGCCGCGCGAGCGGCGCAGGGCTTCCAGCCCGTAATGAACAAATGACAGCGCGGCCAGCGCCGGCACCAGCAGGCCGACGAGCGGAATGTGGGCAAGCAGCGCCATGGTCAGGCCGAGCATGAAGAGCGGCGTTTTCTGGCCGCTGCGGACTGCCTGCCACTCACTTGTCGTGGCGTGCATCGACAGCGCATCATAGGCAAACGTCCGGCGATTCAGCCAGCCCATGAGCAGCAGCGGAATGAGCAGAGAGAAGCCGGGAATCAGCCAGAGCGGAATGGTAATCAGCCAGGCGGCGATGAAGATGACCGAAGCCAGCACGCTGTTGACCGCTGCTGCGACAAAACTGTCCTTACCCATCGCCGCGACATCGCGGTATTCTGTCTCGGAAAGGTGCTTAAGCATCAGCGGCATGATGACGATGGCCGCCAGCAGCGAGGCCGTCAGGTAGGCGACGGCGAAGATCGCCATCCAGCCGCCGAGGTAAGCCAGGATATGCGCCACCCAGACCAGGCCCCAGCCGACGAGCAGGGTCATCGGCGGGTAGTCCATCATCTGCTGCACCATCCATCCCAGCCCCCAGACGGCGAGGGCAATGGTCAGCAACAGCGAGAACAGCGCCGGGGTCAGGACATAGAGCCAGACCTTGCCGTTTTTGAGGTTGGCGAAGGTTCGTGCCAAGGCCAGCATGACTTCATTCATTCTCGTCACCCATTCTTGATTCCTTCCCATTGTTTTTGCAGGCGCTTGGAGGAAACCGGCACCGGCGTCCGCAACTCCTGCGCGTAGAGGCCGACGCGTAATTCCTCGAGCAACCAGCGGAACTGTTCGACCTGCGGATCGAGCGTGCCGAGCTTGGCGAGTTGGATGGCGCGGCGTTCGTAGTTGGTCCATAGCGGCGTGTATTCGACCATCAGTTGCGCATCGCGCCCCGGGTTGGCCTTGAGCTTGTCGAGACGCACCACGATGGCCTTGAAGTAGCGCGGATAGTGCTGCAGGCGATCGAAGGGCGTGTCGACCAGAAAATTCTTGCCCATCAGCCGCTTCAGTTGCGCCTCGATGTCGGCGACCGCTGCAGCTTGCGCCTTGAAGGCCGGCAGCTTCTTGATGACGGCCTGCCATTCGGTCAGCACGGTGCCGACCAGCCGGCAGACCTCCTGCATGATCAGCCCGAGCCGCGCCTTGCTGTCGCCGCAACGGCTCTTGAAGGCATTCGGCGTCGTCGGCAGCGGCTCGGTCAGGCAGGCGCGCTCGAAAGTCAGGGCGACGATCTGGTTCTTGAGGTCGTCGGCGCTGCCCAGCGCCATGTATTGCATGGCCATCTGGCTCAGGCCGGGGATGTTCTTGTCGAAATACTTCACCTGATCGCGGAACTGCAGCATGAACAGGCGGAGCAGGCCGGCGCGATGGGCGGCGGCAGCTTCCTCGGCGGAGTCGAAAACCTTGAGGCTGACGCTCTCGCCATCGTCGGTCAGGCCCGGGTAGCCGAGCACAGTCTGGCCGGCGACCGGGACTTCCATAAGCTCCGGCAACTCGCCGAAAGTCCAGTCGGTCAGGTTGGTGAATTCGGACGGCGTTTCGTGCAACTCGGCGAACTCGTCCTTGGCCTGCTTGCCCCACTCGGCGCGCAAGGCAACGAGGCTGCGGTTCATATCGAGTTGGCGGCCGTGTTCGTCGATGAGTTTGTAGTTCATCGAGAAGTGGGCGGGCAACGCGTCGGGCCGGAAGGAGTCGGGTGTCACGGCCCAGCCGCGGGCATTTAGGCCGCGCGCTTCGAGGATGTGGTCGATCAGCGGCGTGATCAGGCCCTGATTCATCTTCTTTTCGTTGCCGGCTACGGTAGCCATGAATTCTTCAACGAATTCCGGCACCGGCACCACTTTCGCCCGGATTTTCTGCGGCAAGGTCTTGATCAGCTGCACCAGCTTTTCCTTGAGCAGCCCGGGCACCAGCCACTCCATGCGGAGCACGGGAATCTGGTTGAGTTGCGCCAGCGGCAAGGTCAGCGTCACGCCATCGCGCGGCGAACCCGGCTCGAAGTGGTAAGTCAGCGTGTAATCGACGCCACCGACTTTGAGGTGATGCGGGAAAGCCTCGGTCGTCACGCCGGCCGCCGAGTGGCGCATGAGGTCGTCTTTCGACAGGTAAAGCAGCTTCGGCGTCTCGCGTTCGGCTTCCTTACGCCAGTGGTCGAAGGTGGCGCCGTTGTGGATGCCTTCGGGGATGATCGAGTCGTAAAACGCAAAAATCAGTTCGTCATCGACCAGCACGTCCTGCCGGCGCTGCTTGTGTTCGAGGTGCTCGATCTCGCGGATCAGCTTCTGGTTGTGCTGGAAGAAGGGCCAGCGTTTGGCGAACGCCTCGTCGATCTCCTCGCTGACCAGCCCCTGGCGGATGAAGATTTCACGGGACTCGGCCGGCGCCATCGGGCCGTAATGGATGCGCCGTTTCGGGTTGATGACCACGCCGTAAAGCGTCGTGCGCTCCCAGCCCGACACCTGCATCGACTTCTTTTCCCAGTGGGCGTCGAAGTACTGGCGCTTGATTAGGTGAGCGCCCACTTTCTCCAGCCAGTCCGGTTCGATGCGGGCGACGCAGCGGCCGAACAGCCGCGTCGTCTCGGTGATCTCGGCAGCCATGATCCACTTGCCTGCCTTCTTTTGCAGTGGCGACGAGGGGTGAATCAGGTAGCGGATGCCACGCGCGCCGAGGTAGAAACCGGACTCGTCGGCCTTGCAGCCGAGATTCCCCAACAGGCCGGCCAGCAGCGCCTGATGGATGGCATCGTAGGTGCCGGGCAGTTCGCTTTCCTTCCAGCCCAGTTCCGTCACCATCGCATGCAACTGGCCGTGCACCTCGCGCCACTCGCGCAGGCGCAAATAAGAAAGGAAATGGGCGTGGCAGGTATCGATCAACTGCTTGTTTGATTTCTTGTGTTCGACGGCGTTCTGGAACCAGTTCCACAGTTTCCACCAGCCCATGAATTCCGACTTTTCGTCGGCAAACAACTTGTGCTTTTCGTCCGCCGCCTGCTGTCTATCCTGCGGCCGTTCGCGCGGGTCTTGCGCCGACAGGCCGGCGGCGATGACCATGACTTCCTTGAGGCAGCCGAGATCGCGCGCCGCGACGAGCATGCGGCCGATGCGCGGGTCGAGCGGCAGCTTGGCCAGCGACGCGCCGATTGGCGTCAGCACATTGTCGTCATCGAGCGCACCGAGTTCCTGCAGCAGCGCGTAGCCGTCGGCGATGGCCTTGGCCGGCGGCGGCTCGATGAACGGGAAGCTCTCGACATCGGTCAGGCGCAGCGACTTCATGCGCAGGATGACGCCGGCCAGGCTGGAACGGAGGATTTCCGGATCGGTGAAGGGTGGCCGGGCATTGAAATCCGGCTCGTCGTACAAACGGATGCAGACACCCGCCGCCACCCGGCCGCAACGCCCGGCCCGCTGGCGCGCCGCGGCCTGCGAGACCTTTTCGATCTGCAACTGCTCGACCTTGTTGCGGTAGGAGTAACGCTTGACCCGCGCCAGCCCGGTGTCGATGACGTAGCGGATGCCCGGGACGGTCAGCGAGGTTTCGGCCACATTGGTGGCCAGCACGATGCGCCGCTGGCCGCCGGAAGGCTTGAAGATACGGTCCTGATCACCTGCCGACAGGCGCGAGAAAAGCGGCAGGATTTCCGGGGCGTGGGCGCTCGACAAACCGGGGCGAGCCAGCGCATGTTTTCTCAATGCCTCCGCCGCCTCGCGGATTTCCCGTTCGCCGGGCAGGAAGACGAGGATGTCGCCGCTACCCAGCCGCGCCACTTCGTCGGCGGCATCGACGATGGCGTCGTAGAGATCGCGCTCGTCGTCTTTCGTTTCGAGATCTTCGACCGGGCGGTAACGCACTTCGACCGGGTAGAGCCGGCCGGAGACTTCGATAATGGGCGCTTTTTTCCCGTTGACCGTGAAATGCGTCGAAAAACGGTCGGCATCGATGGTCGCCGAGGTGATGATGACCTTGAGATCCGGCCGCTTGGCCAGCAACTGCTTGAGATAGCCGAGCAGGAAATCGATATTGAGGCTGCGCTCGTGGGCCTCATCGATGATGATCGCCTCGTAGGCGTTCAGGTAGGGATCGGACTGCGACTCGGCGAGCAGGATGCCATCGGTCATGAGCTTGACCCAACTCTCCGGGGACGACCGATCCTGGAAGCGGATTTTGACACCGACACCGGCGCCAACCTGCGTCTTCAACTCCTGCGCCAACCGCGTCGCCACCGAACGTGCCGCCAGCCGGCGCGGCTGCGTGTGGCCGATCAGGCCGCGGGCGCCAAGGCCGAGATCGAGACAGATTTTCGGCAACTGCGTCGTCTTGCCCGAGCCCGTTTCGCCGCAGACGATGACGACCTGATTTTTAACAATCAAGTCGGCAATGTCGGCCCGCCGTTCATTGACCGGCAGGTCGCTCTGGAACTCCGGCTTCGGTAGCCGGGCCCGGCGTTCAGCCACGGCCGCGCGCGAACGTTCAAGCAAGGCTGCCAGATCGGCTTGCAGTTTTTCGCGTTTATTTCCGGTTGACCGTAGCAATTCGCGCTGCATGCCGCGCAGGCGCTTCAGATCGCTGCTCAGACAAAGGTTTTCGGCGAGTTCGGCAGCGCGGGCGGGTTTCTCTTGTTTCATTCATCGGAACAGCAAAGCGGGGCACTGATTTTACCGCGCCAATTCGATGTGCCACTGCCGGTCGTCCGGATTGCCACGGTCAACCGGAAATTTTGCCTAAATTTGAAATGTCCCGAACCGGGCGTTGCCGCGCCCCAAAAAGCAAAACGCCGCCTCGCAAGGCGGCGTCTGGCATAACAAAGGGGCGATTACTTCTTGACGCCCATCCATTGAGCATTCTTGCCGTCGCTGGTCTTTTCGCAGGTAACCTTGACGCCGGAAATCGTCGTCATGGTGCCCACGGCTTCAAACTTGCCGGAATCACCGTTGTAGCACTGCGGGGCAGGCTTCGGGGCCGGGGCCGGTGCCGGGGCGGCAGCGGCAGCCGGCGCGGGCGCTGCGGCGGGCGGGGTAGACTGGGTGGCGCAAGCGGTCAGGGTAAGGGCGACGGCAGCAGCAATAAGCAGGGAACGCATGAAAATCTCCTGAAGGTGGTTAGGCGGTAACGGGGCCATTGTCTTACGCCAATGTTTCAGTTTCGTTTCACTTCCAGCGACGCCGCCCTGCCCCCACCCGGTTTATACTTTCCGCATATCCTCTTTCGACAACATCATGGCCATCATCCGCTGCAACAAATGCACCCTGCTCGCCGAGCAGCCGGACAATCTCGCCGGGCAGAGCATTGCCTGCCCCAAATGCGGCGAACTCGGCGGAGCCCGACATCGATCTGGCCAATACCGACTTCCTCGCCACTAAAATGCAGCACGGACCAATCTACTTTCGTCAACGAACGAGGTCTGGCCGGGCATCTCGGCCGACTTTTCTAAACCATCCGACAGCCAGTTCGCCGACGTTGGATGCACAAACCGGAACTGTTTGCCAAAGAAACAACCTAAGTCCAGTACCCGATTCGAAGATTCGGGCTACTGTCGGAACAATTTGGCCGCAGCTCCGGGCTGCAATGTTTTCCTGAAAGGAAACAAAGTCATGCCAACGAATGGTGAAGAAGCGGTCAACAAAATCCGCCGGGATCACGAGCACATGCTGCATCTGATCGATCGCATCCGGTCGGAATGCACCGAGCGCGGCAAAATCGACAATTGCAACGACTGTAGCGCCAGCCGCAAAGGCGTCTGCCACGGCAACATCGAACAAATGATCCGTTCCTTCGTCGAGACCACGCTCAAACACAACCTGATCGAACTGATGTTCATGGAAGACCAGGTGCCGTCGGCGCATCGCCTTGCCCACAATCAGGCGCACATGGACATTGCCCAGCAACTGAAGGCGATTCGTGTCATTTTTTCAGAAGATGGCAATTGCGTACTGGCGATTGAAGGCATCGACCATATCCACCAGACCCTGCTCGAGCACTTCAAGGACTACGACCAGCAACTCGAGGCTTATCTCATCGAGCCCGCCCTGGCGCCCCTGCGCTAGGCCTGCGACAACACCGGCGATGTATCACGGAGAGCGCTTCAACGCCTGGACCCACCTGTTTGGTGCACTGCTAGCCCTGACCGGGGCGATCTGGCTGATTGTCGCCGCCGCGCTCAGCGGCGATACCCTGAAGACCGCCAGCGTCGTCGTTTATGGCGTCACGCTGGTCATGCTCTACAGCATCTCGACGATCTACCACAGCGTGCGCGGGCCGTTCAAACGCATCCTGCGCAAGCTCGACCATCTGTCGATCTACCTGCTCATCGCCGGCAGCTATACGCCGTTCTGCCTGATCAGCCTGCGCGGCCCGTGGGGCTGGTGGCTGTTCGGCATCGTGTGGACGCTGGCCGTCGTCGGCATGCTGCAGGAAATCAAGCCGCGCTCCGAAGCGCGCGTCATGTCGCTGGTCATTTACGCCGTCATGGGCTGGATCGTGCTGGTCGCCATCGAGCCGCTGCTGGCCAGCCTTGGGCTGGCCGGCTTCCTCTGGCTGGCGGCCGGTGGCGTGTTTTACACCGTCGGCATCATCTTCTTTGCCTTCGACGAGCGCTTTCGGCACTGGCACGGCATCTGGCACCTCTTCGTGATCGCCGGCAGCCTCATGCACTTCATCGCGATACTGTTTTACGTGGTCTGAGTCTGCCAAAATGCCATTGGCTTTTTGACCAATGGAACTCACCATGCCCCTGCTCACTGCCTTGCTTCTTGCCATCTGCGCCACCGTTGCCCATGCGGCAGGCGCCCCGACGCTGAGCGATATCGCCTACGGCACTGACCCCGATCAACGCTACGACCTCTACCGGCCGGCGACCAGCGACAACGCTCCGCTCATCCTGATGGTCCATGGCGGCGGCTGGCGGCGTGGCGACAAGGACATGAGTCGCGTCGTCAACAACAAGGTCGACCGCTGGTTACCGCGCGGCATCGCCTTCGTTTCGATCAATTACCGCATGCAGCCCAAGGCACAGCCGCTGGAACAGGCGCGCGACGTGGCACGGGCGCTGGCCGACGTGCAGCGAAATTGGCAAAAATTGGGTGTTGACCGCAGCAATATCGTTTTAATGGGCCATTCGGCCGGCGCCCACCTGATCGCGCTACTTGGCGCCCGCCCGGAACTGCTGACCGAGGCTGGCGCTCAGACACCGCGAGGTTTCATCCTGCTCGACAGCGGCGCGCTCGATGTGCCGGCCATCATGAATGCCAAGCATTTCCGCCTGTACAACCGGGCTTTCGGCAACAACCCGGCCGATTGGATAGCAGCCTCGCCGATTCACCATCTGCAGCAGGCAACGCCGCCGATGCTTGCCGTCTGCTCCAGTCGCCGCGATGACGCCTGTCCGCAGGCTCGTGCTTTCGTCGCTCGGGCGCAGCATGTGGGAACACAGGCCGAAGTCCTGGCGCTCGACAAAACGCATGGTGAAATCAACAGCGAGCTCGGCGAAGCGACAGATTACACCGTCGCCGTCGAAGGCTTTCTTGGCCGGCTATCGCCACAGCTGGCCGAACGCCTGCGCTAACCCTGATTCAGGAGCGGCGTTCCTGCGGATTCCACGAAAACAGCGCCCGCACCACGTTATTCAGGCGGGCAAAAGCGGTCTCAATAGACGGCGTGTGCGACACCGGTCTGGTCTGCGGATTCCAGGCAAACAAGGGGCGGAGCGTTTCACCAAGAGCACGAGCGCCAGCCAGGGCACTGCCGGTCGCCAGTTGGAGCAGCAACGCCGAACGCTCGGCAAACAGTCCGTGCAGACGGCGAATTTCTGCAGCACGAAGCTCACGCGCTTGACGTTCAATGGTCGGGATGTCGATGGGGGTCATGATTCACTCCTTATTTGTTGCAACGCAACATTGCACAAATCGAAGTCTAATTGCCGTCAATTCGAATAACAATTAGGCTTACTGGCAAAACATTTGTGAATTTTCATCCATAATAAAATCATGGATCGCGCCGCCGAAATGACCGCTTTTGTTCGCACCGTGGAAACCGGCGGATTCTCCGCGGCGGCCCGGGAAATGGGGCTGACCCCGTCGGCGCTGTCCAAACTGGTCACTCGCCTGGAAGACCGCCTCGGCGCCCGCCTGCTCACCCGGACGACCCGCCGCCTGCAGCTAACCGTCGAAGGCGAGGCCTTCTTCAACCGGGCCCGGCCGATCCTCACGGCAATGGACGAAGCCGAGGCCGAAGTAGCCGAAGCCGGCACCCATCCGCGCGGCCTGCTGCGCCTGCATTGCGGCTCTGCCTTCGGCATGCACCAATTGACGCCGGCCATCCCGCGTTTTCTCGAAAAGCATCGAGACATCGAGCTCGAAGTCACCATCAACGACGTACCGCCGGCTCCGGCCGATGACCATTTCGACCTGACCATCCGCATCGGCGCGCTCGACGACTCCTCCAGCGTGGCCCGCCGCATCTGCAACCTCGAACGCGTCATCTGCGCTGCCCCGAGCTATCTCGAACGCTTCGGCACGCCGCGCACACCGGACGACCTGCAACAGCACAACTGTCTGTGGATCACCACCCTGCCCGCCTTGCGCCGCTGGCCCTTCGATACCAACGACGGCATCCGGGTCGTCCATATCGGCGGCAACGTCGTCGCCAACAATGCCGAAACGGTGCTGCAACTGGCCGTCGCCGGCGTCGGCATCACCCGCCTGACCGATGTCATCGTCGGCCAGGCCATCCGCCGCGGCGCCCTGGTCCCGATTCTCACCGACTGGCACCACGTCGAACCGGTCCCGCTGTTCGTCACCTACCCCAGCGGCCGCCACCTCGCGCCCAAGGTCCGGGTCATGGTGGACTTTCTCGTTGAAGAGTTCGGGCGCGCGCCCTGGCGGGTGTAGGCGTCCCGGCTCGTATCCGGCCGCAAGGCGCCAACGGGTGGACTTTTTCGAGTTCCACGGTCAACCGGAAAAAACACCCAAATTTCAAAAGGCAGCCAACACCCCATGTTCCAGGCAACCCCTCCCCTCCGATCCAAATGGACTATTGCACAGAACAACCAAACGCGAAAAAATGCCAACATCAACGTTTATGCATTCTGGCTCAGGCCACCCAACTCTTCACGAGGATTCCAATGAACTCCATCAAAAAAGCAATCTGCATCGCAGCGATCGCTGCCAGCGCAGGTGCTCAAGCCAACGCACCCATCGTTATCAGCGAAGTAGAGTCCAACGATACTATCGCCACTGCTCAGGACCTTGGTTCGTTAGTTAGTGGATCCGAAGTGAATGTGGTTGGCCTTCGCTTTGACTTCCCTCCGTTTCTGAACAGCTCAGTCGATTACTACAAGTTCTCGACTGCCAGCACACTGAACTTCACCTTTTCAGTCGCCACGCTTACTGGCCCAGCCGGCGAGAACGACCCCATGGTCGGCCTGTTCAGCAGCACCGGTAATCTGATCGACATGAACGACGACATTAGCGACGACAATTATGACTCGCACCTGACGCGCAGCGTCTCTGCCGGAACCTACTACGTCGCCGTCACTGGCTACAATCTGGCCCAAGATTTTTCCGGGACCGGCGATAAAAACTGGCCTTACACTCTCACCATTTCAGCGGCTCCTGTTCCTGAACCTGAGTCCTACGCAATGTTCTTGGCCGGTCTGGGCATCATTGGCGCGGTTGCGCGCCGCAAAGCCGCCTGATCAGGCCTTCTGCCTGAAAAAAAGCCCTTCGGCTTGCCGAAGGGCTTTTTTTCGTCCGACGTATCGGAGCCAGCCACGCTGGCTGATAGAGATCAGGACCAGATACGCGTCGCGCCAACCGTCAGCAGTCCAAGATAGGTCGCCGTCAGCGAACCGGCCAGATGCACCGAGGCGAGGCCAATGGCCCAGGCGGGCTGACCGGCCAGCAGGCGCTCGACCACTTCGGCTGAGAAGGTCGAAAACGTGGTCAATCCGCCGAGAAAGCCGGTAATCGCGAACAGCTTCCAAGCCAGCGGAAAATGGGTGTTGAGGTGAAAGATGCCGACTGCCACCCCGATCAGGTAGCCGCCAATCACATTGGCCGCCAGGGTACCAAGCGGCAAGGCGACGAATAGCGGATTGAGCGCCAAGCCGAGAAACCAGCGCGACCACGCGCCCAGGGCTGCACCAAAGCCGATAGCCAGGAAGTTGAGCGCGGAAAGGTTATGCAATGCAGACATTCCGTGAATTTTAGCGGTTTATGGGCCCCAACCGTTAAAATGGCGAGATTGAAATCAGAGGTTTTACCGTGAGCAGCCCCAACCAGCCCGCCAGCACCCCGGCCCCCGCCGCCAATTTCATCAAGAACATCGTCGAAGCCGATCTCGCCGCCGGCAAACACGCCCAACGCCGCTGGGCTGGCCATCCTGGCACGGCTGCCGACCACACCGCAGCGCCGCTCGATCCGGCCAAACTGCGCACCCGCTTCCCGCCCGAGCCGAACGGCTACCTGCATTTCGGCCACGCCAAGTCCATCCTGCTCAATTTCGGTCTTGCCGAGCAATACGGCGGCCGCTGCCACTTGCGTTTCGATGACACCAATCCGGAGAAGGAAGACCAGGAGTACGTTGATTCCATCATCGATGCCGTCAAATGGCTCGGCTGCTCATGGGAGAACGACGGCGAAACCAACCTCTACTACGCCTCGAACTATTTCGACTGGATGCTGCAATCAGCCGAGGCCTTGATCAGCGCCGGCCACGCCTACGTCGATAGCCAGTCAGCCGACGAAATGCGCGCCAACCGCGGCACGCTGACCCAGCCCGGCAAGAACTCGCCCTTCCGCGACCGCTCCGTCGCCGAGAACATGGATTTGTTCAAGCGCATGCAGGCCGGCGAGTTCGCCGATGGCGCCCACATCCTGCGCGCCAAGATCGATATGGCCGCGCCGAACATCAACCTGCGCGACCCGGCGATTTACCGTATCCGCCACGCCACGCACCACAACACCGGCGACAAGTACTGCGTCTATCCGATGTACACCTTCGCGCATCCGATCGAGGATGCGCTGGAAAACATCACCCATTCGATCTGCACGCTTGAATTTGAAGACCAGCGCCCGTTCTACGACTGGCTACTCGAGCGTCTGGCCGAAGCCGGCCTGCTCCAGCGCCCGTTGCCGCAGCAAATCGAGTTCTCGCGCCTCAACCTGACCTACGTAGTTTTGAGCAAGCGCAAGCTCATCCAGCTCGTTGATGAAAAGCACGTCAGCGGCTGGGACGATCCGCGCATGCCGACCCTCGTCGGCGCCCGTCGCCGCGGCTATTCGGCCGGCGGCTTCCGCCTGTTCATGGAGCGCGTTGGCGTTACCAAGAACGACTCGCTGATCGATTACGTGCTGTTCGAAGACGCCATGCGCGAGGTGATGAACGAATCCGACCTGCGCCGCATCGCCGTACTCGACCCGGTCAAGCTGATCATCGACAACTACCCGGCCGACCAGGTCGAGGAGTGCCACGCGCCGAATCACCCGCTGCACCCGGAACTCGGCCAGCGCACCGTGCCTTTCAGCCGCGAATTGTGGATCGAGGGCGAAGACTTCATGGAAGTCCCGAGCAAAGGCTTCCGCCGTCTGTTCCCCGGCAACATGGCCCGTCTGCGCTACGGCTACGTGGTCGAATGCACCGGCTGCGACAAGGATGAAAACGGGAAAATTACTGCGGTGCACTGCAATTATTTGCCCGAAACCAAGTCCGGCACGCCGGGTGCCGACAGCGTCAAGGTCAAGGGCAATCTGCACTGGGTCTCTGCCGCCCAGTCCTACGCCGCCGAAATCCGCCTCTACGAGCGCCTGTTCAAGGTGCCCGCCCCCGGCGCCCGGCGC
Source organism: Ferribacterium limneticum (assembly GCF_020510565.1). Taxonomy (NCBI): domain Bacteria; kingdom Pseudomonadati; phylum Pseudomonadota; class Betaproteobacteria; order Rhodocyclales; family Azonexaceae; genus Ferribacterium; species Ferribacterium limneticum. Next base: position 693,583 of record NZ_CP075189.1, on the reverse strand, counting down.
GAAGGCGATGCACCAGACCTGGAGCGCGATTTCCTCGACGACATGAACGCTGATTCCGCCCGGACCATTACCGCCCAGCTCGAAGCCAGCCTGCGCGAAGCCAAGCCGGAAGAACGTTTCCAGTTCGAGCGCCACGGCTACTTCGTCGCCGACCGTGTCGATTCGAAGCCGGGTGCCCCGGTCTTCAACCGGGCCGTCACGCTCAAGGATTCGTGGGGCAAGGCGAGCTAAGGCCATGGCAGGAGGATGGGGCTGCCCGCACGAGATCAATGATCATTGTCTCAAGATCAATAATCTGCCGTGCGATCCCGGCATGAAGGGTTGCGAGCTTTACGGGCGCTACCGCTTCGCCGACGAGAGCAAGAACACGCGCTACTGGGAAAAGAAGGGGCGCGCTGACATGCCCAAAGCCGCCCCCGACCAGCCCGCCAAAGACGGCCAGCCGGACTGAGCCATGCCCCGCGACGTCGAACAACTCGGCCAGGTCTTCACGCCGCCCAATGTGGTGGCCTTCATGCTCGATCTGTGCACAAACAAGGGGCGGACGCTCGAACCGTCGGCCGGGGACGGCGCCTTCTTCAACGAGTTGAAGGCCCGGCAAGCCGATTGCGTCGGCATCGAGGTCGACCCGCGCGTTGCCCCGGAAGGTGCTCAGGTCTGTGACTTTTTCGCCTACCCGCTCAGCGAGCAGTTCGACAGCATCATCGGCAACCCGCCCTATGTTCGTTTTCAGGATGTCACGGTCAACACGAAAAAACGCCTGAAATCGGAATTATTCGATGCGCGCAGCAACCTCTTCCTGTTCTTCATCGAAAAGTGCATCCGCCACCTCAAACCGGGCGGCGAACTGGTGTTCATCGTGCCGAGAGAGTTCATCAAGCTGACCGCCGCCCGCAAGCTCAATCGCTGGCTGTTCGAGCAGGGCAGCATCACGCATTTCTACGAAACTGGCGATGTTCGCGTTTTCGACGGTGCCACGCCCAACTGCTGCATCTTCCGCTTCGAAAAAGGCCGCACGGACCGCCGCATGGCCGATGGCCGCTGCTTCGTCGAGGCCGATGGGCAGTTGATGTTCCTGCGCGATGATCACAGCCTGCGCTTCGCCGACGTCTTTTCAGTCAAGGTCGGCGCCGTTTCCGGGGCTGACCACATCTACACGCACCCCAAAGGCAACATGGAATTCGTTTTCTCGAAGACCGTGGAAACCGGCGAAACGCGGCGCATGCTGTACGGCATCAAGCATCCGCACCTCGACAAGCACAAGGATGAACTGCTCGCCCGCCGCGTCAAGGCCTTCGACGAGCGCAACTGGTGGCAGTGGGGCCGCGCCTTCCCGGTCAGCGAACTGCCGCGCATCTACGTCAATGGCCGGACGCGCAAGCCGGAACCTTTCTTCCTGCACGACTGCCACAGCTTCGACGGCGCCATCCTCGCCCTGTTCCCCAAGAATACGCGGATCGCCCGCCGCGACCTGATCGAATGCACGATGATGCTCAACAAGGAAGTCGACTGGCAGCAGCTCGGCTTCGTCTGCGACGGCCGCTTCCTGTTCACCCAGCGCAGCCTGCAGAATTGCCTGCTGCCGGAAAAATTCTCCCGCTATTTACCGTCTGAAAAGCACAAGGACGTCGCATGACCTTCATCAAGCAACTGGCCGCCGCCTGGCAAAAGAACAACTCGCTGCTTTGCGTCGGCCTCGACCCCGACCCGGCCAAGTTCCCGGCCCACCTCAAGGGCCGCAATGACGCGATTTTCGAGTTCTGCGCCGCCATCGTCGACGCCACGGCCGACCTCGTCTGCTCCTTCAAGCCGCAGATCGCCTACTTCGCCGCCCGCCGCGCCGAAGACCAGCTCGAAGCGCTGATCGCCCACATCCACGACAAGCATCCCGGCATCCCGGTCATCCTCGATTCCAAGCGCGGCGACATCGGCTCGACTGCCGAGCAATACGCCGTCGAAGCCTTCGAGCGCTACCAGGCCGACGCCGTCACGGTCAATCCCTACATGGGCCGCGACTCGGTCGATCCCTATCTGGCCTACCCGGACAAGGGCGTCATCCTGCTCTGCCGGACCTCCAACCCGGGCGGCTCCGACCTGCAGTTTCTCGATGTCGGCGGCGAAAAACTCTACGAACGCGTCGCCCGTCTGGCCTCGCACGAATGGAACACCTCCGGCCAGATCAGCCTCGTCGTCGGCGCCACCTTCCCGGCCGAGATCGCCCGCGTCCGCGCCATCGTCGGCGACGTGCCGCTGCTCGTCCCGGGCATCGGCGCCCAGGGCGGCGACATCGAAGCCACCGTCAAGGCGGGTCGCACGCAAAATGGAACCGGCTTGATGATCAATTCGTCGCGTGCCATTCTCTATGCCGGCAAGGACGAAGGCTTTGCCACAGCCGCCCGCCAGGTGGCAATCGAAACCCGCGACGCCATCAATCAATACCGCTAAGGAAAACTGCCATGCGCATGGACGACCAACGCGAAAGCGACAACCTCGAAGACCGCCGCGGCAGCGGTGGTGGCGGTGGCTTGCGTCTGGGTGGCGGCCGCATGGGCCTGGGCACCATCGCCATCGCGCTGGTCGCCAGCTATTTTCTCGGCGTCAATCCACTGACCGTGCTCAACATGCTGAGCGGCGGCGGCATGCCGGCCATCGAGCAAAGCTCACCTGAAGCACGGCGCCCGCCGGCCGATGACCAGATGGCCAAATTCGTCTCCAAGGTGCTGGCCTCGACCGAAGACACCTGGAACGAAGTCTTCCGCGCCAACGGCCGCCAGTATCAGGAACCCAAGCTCGTGCTGTTCACCGGCGCCACGCCGACCGCCTGCGGCACCGGCCAGTCGGCCATGGGTCCGTTCTACTGCCCGGGCGACCAGAAGGTTTACATCGACCTCGCCTTCTATCGTGACCTCAAGGATCGCTTCAAGGCACCCGGCGAATTCGCCCAGGCCTACGTCATCGCCCACGAAGTTGGCCACCACGTGCAGAACCTGCTCGGTATCGCCGACAAGGTGCATCAGACCAAGCAACGCGTCAGTGAGCGCGAAGCCAACGCCCTCTCCGTGCGCATGGAACTGCAGGCTGACTGCTTGGCCGGCGTCTGGGGCAAGCGTACCGACACCATGAAAAACGTGCTCGAACCTGGCGACCTCGAAGCCGCCCTGACCGCCGCCTCGGCCATCGGCGACGACCGCCTGCAGCAACAAGCGCAGGGCCGCATCGTCCCGGAGAGCTTTACCCACGGCAGCTCGGAGCAACGCGTCCGCTGGTTCCGGAAGGGCTTTGAAACCGGCGACATGAACCAGTGCAACACCTTCAAGACCGACCGCCTGTAAGCCGGGCGGCCGCTTGACCGAGACAACGCCCGGCAAAAAAGCGGTGCCACGCTGGCGCCGCTGGGCGCTTGAAGCGCTCATCTTCGTCGTCCTGTTCGCTGCCTTCCAGGCCTGGCAGATGCGCAACACGCCGCACGGCCCGGCGCCGCAGTTTGTCGGACAGCAGATCGATGGCCAAGCCTTCGACCTGACAATCTGGCGCCAGCAGCATCCCGGCCAGGCGCTCTTGATCTACTTCTGGGCCGACTGGTGCGGCGTCTGCAAAGCCAACGCCGGCACCATCAGCAGCATCAACGCCGACTGGCCGCTCATCACCATCGCCATGCAGTCCGGCCCCACGGAAAAAGTCGCCGAAACCGTGCGCCAGCGCGAATACGCCTGGCCGACCATCGCCGATCCGGCCTCCGAAATTTTCCGGCAATACGGTTTCCAGGGCGTTCCAGCTTTCGTCATCGTCGGCCCCGACGGCAATATCAGCAGCACCGCAATGGGCTACACCAGCGAAATCGGACTGCGCCTGCGTTTGTGGTGGGCCAGCCGGAGCCACTCATGAAAATCACCCGCTTTGCCCTCGCCCTGCTGTTGGGCTACGCCGCCAGCGCTTTCGCCCTGCCCAAACATGCGCCGGTCCCGGGCGGCGTCGCCGTCATCGATCTCGGCCCGGCCAGCCAGACGGTCCCGACCGCCCGCTGGGGTGAACAGCAGATTGCCGTCGTCCGCGACAACGGACGCTGGTTCGCCCTGCTCGGCATCCCGCTCGGCACCCTGCCCGGCGATTTCGAAATTAGCGTTTTTTTCGGGTTGACCGTAGCAACCAAGCAAATCAGCGTCCAGATAAGGAATTACCCGGAACAGCGCCTGACCATCAAGGACAAGCGCAAGGTCGAACCCAACCCGGACGACCTTGCGAGAATCGAGCGCGAGAAAAAAATCACCGAGGCCATCAAGCGCCACTTTTCCGGGACACCGCCAGCCACCGATTTTTCCCTGCCAGCCAAGGGGCCGCTCTCATCACGCTTCGGCCTGCGCCGCATCTTCAACGGCCTGCCACGCAACCCGCACGCCGGCCTCGATGTCGCCATCGGCACCGGCGCACCGGTCACCGCTCCAGCCGACGGTGTCATCGCCAACGTCGGCGATTATTTTTTCAACGGCAACACCGTTTTCATCGACCACGGCCAGGGGCTCATCACGGCCTACATGCACCTTTCGCGCACCGATGTGCGCGCCGGCCAGACCGTCAAAAAGGGAGAACCGCTGGGCGCCGTCGGTTCCACCGGCCGTGTCACCGGTCCACACCTGCATTGGGCCGTGATTCTCAACAACACCCCGGTCGATCCCGAACTGTTCCTCTCCCGGCCGTAAACGCAAACAGGCGACCGAAGCCGCCTGCGCGCTGGCAAGAACCACTAAACCTTGGGCTTGGCCGGCGTACTCATCTGTTTTTCATCTTTCGCCTTGTCACCACACGCCAGGGCAGAAACGCTGGTCAGTGCAAACACCGCAGCGAGCAATGCAGAAATCAGTTTGGTCATCATGGGCTCCTTTCAAAAAATTGCAGGAGTTTGATCAATTTGGCCAGACATGGTTCATTACGCAACGTGCAAGAACAAACCATTCACCTCCACGCTGCCGCCCCCAAAAAACCGCCTGAAGGCCAGCCCTGCAATGGCTGCGGCGTGTGCTGCGCGCTGGAAACCTGCCCGGCCGCCCGCCTGCGCTTTCTAAAAATAAAGGGGCCGTGCCCGGCACTACAGTGGTCAGATGCAGAACAACGCTATCACTGCGACTTTCTAGTCAATCCGCGAACTTACCTCGGCCTGCTTCCGGCAAGCGTCGAACCCTTTGCCCAACGACTGCTCGCCCGCTGGATCGCGGCCGGCCAAGGCTGCGACTGTAGCGCCGACGTTCAGCCCTGAGCTACGGCTGCGGTCAACGCCATTTCCACGCGATATTTCGGATTGGCCAGTCTGGCCTGCACACAGGCGCGGGTCGGAGCGTGGCCGTCCGGCACCCAAGCATCCCAAACCGCGTTCATCGCATCGTAATCGGCCATGTCTGCCAGGTAGATCGTCACCATCAACAAGTGCGACTTGTCGCTGCCGGCCTGAGCAAGCAGCCGGTCGACGCTGGCCAGGAGGTTTTCGGTCTGGGCGGTAACGTCGGCATCAAGGTTGGCCGGCACCTCGACAAGATAAACTGTGCCAGCGTGAACAACGCTGTCGGAATAGCGGCGAGTCGTGCCATAACGTTGAATCGACATTTTCAATCCCTGAAAAAGTGAAGCCCATGCTGTTCAGGCACGGGCTTCGTTTACTGCGACCCCGGCTCTTTCGGCTGGGGCATTCGGCTATTCGCCGTTACGGAGTACTACACGGTAATCTCAAGAAAACTTCTATTGAATACGGCCATAGAATCTCCAGCAGCGTAGCGGGCACTACCACTTCATGCCGGGCTTGCTACAAACCACAACACGAATTCAGCTTATCACTCCGGCAGAAAAAAGCTAGCGAGTTAACGCCTGAAAATCACATTTCCGCCGGGTGGTACTTTCGACAAAGGGACGTAACCGACGGCCCCCGGCGTAGCCAAAACATGGGCCACAACCGCATCGACATCCGGCAGCACAAGGGGGGGCGCGCCTTTGCCAACATAACGGCGAACCAGCCAATAGCCGGTGTACTGCTCCTCACTCTGCCCCATGATCGTTGCCAGAAATCTTTCGCGCAACGGATGTCCGGCCGGGTAATTGATCGGTGTTGCCGCCTGCTCGCCAATGGATACCACTCGCCCGGTATAAAGCCGTTGCAGGGTAGACTGCTCCGTCTTGGGAAGGCCACCATAAGCGATGAAGGCAAGCGCCTCCTCAGCCTGGGCGAGAGCCGGCAAGCACGCAAACAGGAGGAAAAGAAGAATACGGCGCATCAAGCCGCTCAGAAGGTGAAATTGTAGGAAAGAGAAAAGACGTTGATAGTCTGGTGCGAACTATCACTGCCCGAAGGCGCATCGACCAGACTGGATGCGACCCCGGTATTAGCCTGCGACCATTCGGCCTTGAGCAGGGCACTCGGTGTCAGCCGATAGGTTGTCCCAAGCGCCACGGTCGATTGATCGTAGGGAATGATGATGTCAGCAAAAAACTTTTGGGATGCCACGTAGGGAGCCGGTACAACATTGCCATTAATTGCCTGATATTTGGCTAGTGCCGAATCCTTGGATTTCGCTTTGGCGTAATAGACATAGGGCGTCCACGCGCCCATCCGCTTCGACAAAGAAAGGTAGGCCCCCCAGCGATTCAGGCCCTCGCTGGAACTATCGATCTTGATCCGGGCATACTCGCCGCTCATCTTGATATCTGCCGGCAAAAGGACGCTTGCCCCGACAGTAAACAGCGGAATTACGACCTTGTCGTCACCACCATTTCCAAACTGATAAATGCCGCCAACGTTGACGATCGGCATCCCGATCTTCGCACCATCCCTCGATGCCTCAACACGATGTGCTCCGATACGAAAAGTATTCTCCAGGCTCCGGGCCATCAGGACCAAGCCAGTGCTCTTGATGTTGTAAGTAAGAAACCAGCTTCCGGGCGAGCGCTGTTCGGGCGTCATTTCTCGCCCGTAATATCGCCAATTTGTCTCAACCTTACCGGCATAAACTTCAGCAATCCAGTCCATGCTCTCGCCAAACCAGGTCTTGCTGACCCCCAGCCCCACGAGGTCGGTCAACGGTGAAACCGAGTACACCTCTTGCGGCAGCCTGGCGAAATCGAAGGTTGCTCCCACGTCGTGATTTTCCGTGTTGAGCATCAACGGCAGGCGAATCTTGCCGGCACGAATCAGCCAGTCGTCACTGGGCCGCCATGAGATAAAAGCCCAGGCCAGCGAAGCCTGCCAGTCGGTGTCACTGTGATCGGAGGGGGCCACTTTGGCCTGAATAGTGGCGCTCCACTGTGGCGACAAGCGGGCATCGAGCTGGCTACCGAGAATGGTGTCGCGTTTAAAAGTGCCGCGATTGTCGATAAAACGCTGGTAGTTGTAGGATTGATCGGACACGGCAAAACCAACGGTTCCAAAGCCGGACCAAGTCAAATCGACCGCCTGTGCCGGCAGTGCCAGCGCAGCCAGAAAGGGCAGCAGCCCGATATTGGGAAGTTTGGGCGACATCATCAATAGCACTTGTTTGTCATGACAAATTCACTCGTCCGCCAGCTTGATCGCAATCTCGGCAAATGAAGCCTCCAGGGCAATGAAGGCATCGATCAGCAATGGGTCAAAATGTTTGGCGCGGCCTTCACGCAGAACATCGGCCGCTTCGGCATGGTCAAAAGCACGCTTGTAGGGACGGCGGGAACGCAGCGCATCGTACACATCGGCAACGGCCATCAGTCTGGCCGGCAAGGGGATGGCCTCGCCCGCCAGTTGATCGGGATATCCGCAGCCATCCCACCGCTCGTGATGGCTACGGGCGATCTGCGCGGCGTAAAGCAGCATCAGATTTTCCTCCCCGAGTTCATGTTGCGAGCGCAACAGCATACCTTCACCCTTGATGGAATGCGTCTTCATGATTTCGAACTCTTCCGGCGTATGCCGGCCCGGCTTGAGGAGGATATGGTCGGGAATGGCGATCTTGCCAATATCGTGCAGCGGCGCCGCCTTGGCGATCTGGTCGATATGCTCCGGTGTCAGGAATTCGCGATCGCGCTCCTGCTTGCTCAGGTATTCGGCGAGCAGCCGGACATAATCCTGGGTCCGCCGAATATGGTTGCCGGTGCACTCGTCGCGAAATTCGGCCAGCGAAACCATGACGCGAATCGAAGCCTCCTGGAGACGCAGGACTTCGTTGACCCGGCGCTCGACCTCGCTTTGCAGCCAGGCGCTCTTGTCCTCAAGAAAAGTTTGCCAAGTCCGTATTTGGAGATGGGTCCGCACCCGCGCCAGGACAACGGATGGCGCAATCGGTTTGCGGATGAAGTCGACAGCCCCCATGGCCAGGCCATACTCCTCGTCGTCCGCTCCCGCCTTGGCGGTCAGGAAGATGACCGGCACCGCCGCTGTCACCGGGTCAGCCTTCAGGCGCTTGCAGACTTCGTAGCCGTCCATGTCCGGCATCATGATATCGAGAAGGATCAGGTCAGGCTGGGCACTCGCCGCCAGTTCCAGGCCCTTGGCGCCGCCGTTGGCCAGCTTGACCTTGTAGTGGGTACGCAGCAACTGATTGAGCAGGCTGAGATTGGCCGGGGTATCGTCGATCACCAGTATCGTTGCATTATTTCTCATTACTGTCCGCCCCCACCCTGATTTGCGTTATCCAGAATATGCAGCGCCTCATCAAAATCCCATTGTCCAATAGCGTGATCAATGGCCGCCACCTGCCGCGGTGAATACACCCCGACCAAACGCCCCTTGTTCATGCGCCATATTTCTTCGGCCTCGCCGTCGCCCCCACCCAGCTGCTCGCGCAACAAAGCAAGCACCACCTCAATCGGCCGATCATCGGCGGCGGCTACCGAATCCGACAAGCTGACCGGCATCCGTTCAAGGCCAACCAGCAAGGGCTGCAATTGAGCATCGACTTCAGCTATTTCACCGAAGGGCTCGACGACGCCACCTTTAATGACATTTTCAAGATCATACAGCGCGGACTGCAAACGGCCCATGGCGAACGTGCCGGCCAACCCCTTGAGCGAATGGACCTGACGCTGCGCAGCCTCAAGATCACCGCTGACCAGTGTCGCATCCAGCCGGTCGGACCAACCATGACAATCTTCGGCGAAACGGCGCAAAGTTCGCGCCAGAAACGGCAGACGACCTTCGAAGCGCCGCAAGAGTACCGCCGATTCGATTTGCGGAATGGCTGCAATAGCAGCGATGAAAGCCCGATCTGCCTCTCCCGAATCCGCCGGAGGCAGGGTATGCCCCAGCAAGCCGCGCCAATAGGGTTGCACCATGGCCAGGAGTTCTTCCGGTTCGAAGGGCTTGGCGATATAGCCATTGACCCCTTTCGCCAGCCCGTCTTTCATGCCCTGCCCGGCGACGTGCGCCGTCATCGCAATAATCGGCAAATCCTGGAAACGCTCCTCTTCGCGCAAGCGACGGGTTGCTTCCCGGCCATCCATAACGGGCATCTCGAGATCCATCAAGACCACCGCGTAGTGGCCAGCCCCCTCGTTGGACAAGATATCGAGCGCAATTCGCCCGTTGGCCGCGACATCGACGCTTGCCCCCCAGCCCCTGAGGATTTCTCCGGCAACCTGCTGATTGAGTTCATTGTCTTCTACCAGCAGTATCGACATTCCCTGCAGACAACCAGGATGGGGGATGAGGTGTTCGAGCCTGGCCATCGGCTCCATCTCCATTCCCGAGCCAAAAATCCGGCGCAGGACATTTGGCAACAGGGGTTTCTGAACCACATCAGCCACCCCCGTGTGGTCGACCTCCTGGCGCAGCAGGGAAGCATCGGCCACCGAAACAACGAGTGTCCGGGCCGGCAAAGAAATTCCTCGCGAGTGCAGCGCCTCTATCAGCTCACCGCCAGACATGTCGGGCATCAGCCAATCAAGCAACAACAAGTCGTAAGCCCATCCGTCATTACTCGCTCTCGTCAGACGTGCCAAGGCATCCAGCCCCCCCGGCGACTGATCGACGGCGGCGCACCCCATCGCCAGCAGCATGGTCGCCATGCTCTCCCGGGCCGGCGGGTAGTCGTCAACAACGAGCGCCCGCTTGCACTCGATCAGTGCTGCAGCCTCACTGTTTTCCTCGCGGGATGGCTCCAGCGGCAACTGCATGGCGAAATGGAAGACAGTGCCGCGGTCAACCTCGCTTTCGACTCTAATTTCACTACCCATGGCCGCCAGCAGCCGCTTCGAAATGGCCAATCCCAGCCCCGACCCACCGTAGCGCCGGGTTGTCGAGCCATCGGCCTGGGAAAACTCCTGGAACAGACGACCGATCTGTTCTGCAGTCATCCCGATGCCCGTGTCTTCAACCCGACAGACAATGGTCGACGACAGCTTGTCGCTCGACCGTTCGCCGACGATCAGACGAACATGACCGGTTTCAGTAAATTTGACCGCATTGGATAGCAGGTTGATCAAGACCTGCCCGAGTCGCAACGGATCGCCTACCAGGTGCTGCATGTTCCGGGTTGGCTGAAAATCGAGGATCAGCTCGATATGCTTTCCCTCGGCCCGCTGCTGCACCATGAAGAGTGCGTTCTGGACAACCAGCTCGAGATCGAAGGGAACGGCCTCCAGCGCCACCTTGCCGGCTTCGATTTTCGAAAAGTCGAGGACGTCGTTCAAAATCCCGAGCAGCGAGCGGGCTGCCGTGTGAATCTTGGAAACATAGTCGTGCTGCCTTGGCGGCAGGCCGGACTTGAGGGCCAGGTAGGCCATGCCAAGAATCGCATTCATCGGCGTCCGGATTTCATGGCTCATGTTGGCCAGGAAAATGGATTTTGCTTCGGCCGCCACTTCAGCCCGCGCCCGGGCCTGACGCAAGGAGCGCTGGACCAGTTCGCGTTGTGCGATGTCAGCCTCGATGGCCGCCGCCATGCTGTCGATGGTCGCGGCCAGGGCCTGGACCTCCTCAACCCCCTTGAGGTCACCGACGCGCTCGCTGAATGACTTTTCGGCCAGCGCCGTTGCCGTCCGGTGCAAGGCAGTCAGGGGTGCCAACAGATGCCTTTTCAGGTAGCCATAACTGAGCACCATGACGACGCCGGCAGCAAGCAGCAGGAGCAGAGCGGCAACGATCCAGCGCAGCAGATGCTCGCCGGCCCGCCCCAGATTTTTTGTCGTTCGCTGGTCAACCTGGTTGGTCAGCTCATCGACCGCGATAGCCAATTCGGCCCGCAGCTTCAAATAGCGCGCCTCATGCAGCAAGGCGTTGGCAAAATCGTGCTGCGGCTCTGCCTCCGATACAAATTCGCGTTTTACCGGATCATACAAACCCTGCGTCGCAGCAAAGGCAATCTGCTCGACTTGCTTCATCTGGTCGGTGATCTGAAATACCCGGCGGAGGACAGTCACCTCTCCCGCGTCGAATCCAAGCAGACTGGTCCGCTCGGCCAGCGCGACACCGGCACCAGTGGGGGGCGGCACATAGGCCATCGTTCCGCCGATGACCTGCTCCCAGAAGGTTTCCGGTACGGAATCCGGGGCTTTCTTCGTACCCTCGCGGATGGCCAGAATGTCGTAGTAATAAATAAGGTAGCGCGGATTGGCCGTACTAACGTAGGAGCTGACCAGCCGGCTGAGCAAATCGACCTCGTGGCGCACCGAGCCCATGAGCGCCATCGAATCCTGGCGATGCTTTGTCGCATCACGGGCGTCGTCGTACGCCGAGAGCGCACCCAGCGTCGCGCCGGCGATCAGGGCAAGCACCCCGGCCAGTGCGATCAATACGCTGAAAAAGGCTTTCCGCAGGTTCATTTAAACAAAACGCAACGAGGCAGCACGGCCCCCTTCGCAAATCCGGAAGCGAAGGCAACAACGAAAGCCTCTGAATGCCCTCCCTGCGTATATTTTTCCAATTTGCATCATATTCCAGTTTGCATATATTTTGGCATTTCGATTCCCTGCTCTGCATGCTTCGATTGGCCAAAGGCGGGCTATCATTCAGAATAGCGACATTCCCCCTCCCCTTAAGCCTTAAGGTCCATGGACAATCTGATCAAGGACACTGCAACGCTGGAGCTCTTCTGCTGGCTCGAACCGGGCGCCGAGCTGCCGGGCTGGGACATTCTCAAGGGCAGCCCCTTCGGCGGCACACTGGCTTCCCCCGAAGGCGGGGCGCCGACGCCCGGCGACCAGTTGCTGTCGGTGCAGAATTATTTTGCCGAATACCATCTTGAGTATTTCCGGCAACGTCGCTACAACCATTTCCCGAGCCGCCTGCATGCCCTGCTCCAGTTCGCCACGCGGACCGATGCGACGACCTTCCGCATCAAGCACCCACAAAAGGTCTTCGGCAAGAACCTGGCTTGCTCGCGCACCAAGGGCGCCTACATCTGCTCCTTCCATGACGCCAGCTGGCTCGACTATCTGCGCCTGCCGCACAGCCTGTCGCTCAGCGCCCTCGACGAAGTGGCCGACCACTACTGGTCGGGCCGCACCGTCGAAGAAATCGGCCTGACTTTCATGAATGAGCCGTGGCAGGAACCGCCGGTCATCGAGGCGCTTTACCAGGGCGCCCTCGAGCCAGTCTGGGGCCACGAACAATCCGGCTGGCTGCCCGGGTTTCGATAGGAAATACCATGCGTCGCATCGCCATCATCCTTGCCGTCATCGTCATCATCGGCCTTGGCCTGTTCTTTTTCACCCGCCCGAAACCGATCCCGGTGGTGCTCAAGGAGGTGGCCGAAGGCAAGGTCGAGGCAACACTGGCCAACACCCGGGCCGGGACCGTCGAGGCCTGCCAGCGTACCAAGCTGTCGACGATCATCGGCGGGCGCATCGAATACCTTGGCGTCAAGGAAGGCGACAAGGTCAAGAAGGGGCAGTTGCTGCTCAAGTTGTGGAACGACGACCAGCAGGCGCAAAGCGCGCTGGCTCAGGCGCAGATCACGCTGAGCGCCAAACGCAGCGAAGAAGCTTGCATTGCTGCGGTCAACGCCGAAAAAGAGGCAAAACGGCAATCCGAGCTGCGCGTCAAAGGTTTCGTTTCGACGAGCAAGGAGGAAGCGGCGCGCACCGACGCCGAGGTTCGCCGCGCCGCCTGCACGACGGCCAAGGCTGACGTTGCCCAGGCCGAAGCCAAGTTCAGGGCAACCCGTGTCGAGCAAGGCCGTGTCGCGCTCTACGCACCGTTCGATGGCATCGTCGCCAAGATCGTCGGTGAACTCGGTGAATACTCGACGCCCTCGCCGCCGGGCGTACCGACGCCACCGGCCATCGACCTGATCGACGATTCCTGCCTCTACGTCAAGGCGCCGATGGACGAGGTCGATGCGCCGAAGATCCAGGTCGGCCAGCCGGTACGTATCACGCTCGATGCCCTGCCCGGCAAAATACTGCCCGGCAAGGTGCGCCGGGTGGCGCCCTATGTTTCCGCCGTCGAAAAGCAGGCGCGAACGGTCGACATCGAGGTCGATTTCGAAAAACCGGCCGAGGCTGGCAAGCTGCTCGTCGGCTACAGCGCCGACGTCGAGATCATCCTCTCCGGCCGCGACCAGGTGCTGCGCATCCCGACCGCCGCCATTCAGGAAGGTGGCAAGGTGCTGGTTTTCAACGCCGATAGCGGCAAGCTCGAAGAACGACTGATCAAGGCTGGCCTGGCCAACTGGGAATACACCGAGATTCTCGAAGGGCTGAGTGCCGGTGAGCGCATCGTTACTTCGCTCGACAAGGAAGGCGTCAAGGCCGGCGCCAAGGTGACGCCGGACGAAAAAACCAAGGCGAACTAGGCGCATGCCGCTGATCGAACTCTCCAGAATCGAACGTCGCTTCCTGCTCGGCGACACCACGGTCAACGCGCTGGCCGGGCTCAATTTGCAAATCGAGGCCGGCGAATACGTTGCCGTGATGGGGCCTTCCGGTTCCGGCAAATCGACGCTGCTCAATCTCCTCGGCCTGCTCGACCGGCCGAACGAAGGCACCTACCAGCTCGAAGGCCGCGACGTGACAACCCTGTCGCCCGACGAGCAGGCGACCGTACGCAGCACACGCATCGGCTTCGTTTTCCAGAGCTTTCACCTCGTGCCACGGCTGACGGCTGCAGAGAACATCGCGCTACCGATGACGCTGGCCGGCATCCCGGCGGCCGAGCGCAACAAGCGCGTCGCCCAGGCGCTCAAGGATTTCGGCCTGGAAAACCGCGCCGACCACAAACCCGACCAGCTTTCCGGCGGCCAGCGCCAGCGCGTCGCCATCGCCCGCGCCACGATCATGCAGCCGGCGCTGATCCTGGCCGACGAGCCGACCGGCAATCTCGACCGCCATACCGGCGAAGAGGTGGTCAACCTGCTCGAAGCGCTCAATGCCAAGGGCGTCACGCTGATCGTCGTCACCCACGACCAGGGCATGGGGGCCCGCGCCCGGCGCCAGTTGGTCATGGAGGATGGACGGTTGAAAGCCGACTCACGCGCCGCCAACATTTCAAATTTGGCCGAAATTTCCGGTTGACCGTGGGAATGTCCTTTTTCGCTCACTCATGCGCCTAGCCGACACCCTGCGCTTCGCCCGCGACGCCGCCACCGGCTACCCGATGCGCACAACGCTCTCGGTGCTCGCCATGTCGATCGGCGTCGCCGCCGTCGTCATCCTGACCGCCCTCGGCGACGGCGCACGGCGCTATGTCGTCGGCCAGTTTTCCTCGCTCGGCACCAACCTGATCATCGTCCTGCCCGGCCGCTCGGGCACCGGCGGCTTCAACCCGGCGAATGCCATCACCAGCACGCCACGCGACCTGACCATCGACGACGCCGGCAGTCTGCGTCGCCTGCCCGGCGCCCGCCGCGTCGCCCCGCTTGCCGTCGGCACCTCGGAAATCAACTACGGCGGCAAGCTGCGCGAAGTCATGGTCGCCGGCTCGACGGCCGAGTTCATCCCGATCCGCAATTTCGAAATCGCCCAGGGCCAAGGGCTGCCGGAAGAAGACTGGAACCGCGGCTCGTCGGTCGCCGTGATCGGCGCCAAGATTCGTGAGGAAATGTTCGGCGCCAACCCGGCCATCGGCCAACTCGTCCGCGTCGGAGATCGCCGGCTGCGCGTCGTCGGCGTGCTCAAATCGACCGGTCAGGGGCTGGGCATGAATACCGACGAACTGGTCATCGTGCCCGTTTCGCTGGCACAGGCCATGTTCAACTCCAACACCCTGTTCCGTATCATGATCGAGGCCAACAGCCGCGATGCCATCCCCGGCACCAAGGATCAGGTCATGGAAACGCTCAAGCAGCGCCACCGCGGCGAAGAGGACGTCACGGTCATCACCCAGGATGCCGTGCTGGCCACCTTCGACAAACTGCTCGGTGCACTGACTCTGGCGGTGGCGGGCATCGCCGCGATCAGCCTGGCCGTGGCCGGCATTCTCGTGATGAACGTCATGCTCGTCGCCGTCACCCAGCGCACCGGCGAAATCGGTCTGCTCAAGGCGCTCGGCGCCACGTCACGGACCATCCGCCTGGCCTTTCTGGCGGAAGCGGCGATGCTGTCGGCCGTCGGTGCGCTGGTCGGCTACCTGCTCGGCCAGCTTGGTGCCTTCGCGCTGCGCCAGTTTTTCCCGGTCTTCCCGGCCTACCCGCCCGACTGGGCGGTCATCGCCGGCCTGAGCACGGCACTCGCCACCGGCCTCATCTTCGGCGTCATGCCGGCCCGCCGCGCCGCCCGGCTCGATCCGGTGCAGGCGCTCATGAAGCACTAGCCATGCTCGCCGCCGATTCCCTCCAACTCGCCGTCCGCGCCATCACCGCCCAGCGCCTGCGCAGCTTCCTGACCCTGCTCGGCATCGCCGTCGGCATCGCCGCGGTCATTTTGCTCACTTCGATCGGCGAGGGCATCCACCGCTTCGTGCTCGGCGAGTTCACCCAGTTCGGCACCAACGTCATCGCCGTCGCCCCGGGCAAAACCAAAACCGGCGGTTCGCCGTCCGGTCTGCCGTCGAGCGCCCGGCCGCTATCGCTCGACGACGCCAAGTCCCTCGAACGCCTGCCGCACATCGTCGCCGTGACGCCCAACGTGCGCGGCAACGCCGAAGTCGAAGGCAACGGCCGGACACGGCGGACGCTAATCTACGGCGTCAATTCCAAATTACCGCTTATTTACCGGTCGACCGTGCAAAGCGGCCAGTTCCTGCCGGCCGACGATGAGGGCAGCGCGCGGGCCTTCGTCGTCCTCGGCTCCAAACTCAAAACCGAGTTGTTCGGCAGCGAAAACCCGCTCGGCCAGCGCCTGCGCGTCGGTGGCCTGCATTTCCGGATCATCGGCGTGCTGGCGCCGAAGGGGCAGTTCCTCGGCATCGACCTCGACGACACCGCTTTCGTGCCGACCGCCCGCGCCCAGGAGTTGTTCAACCGCGAAGGCGTCGATGAAATCAACATCGCCGCCGAGGAAGGCATCCCCTCGGCCCTCGTCGCCAGCCGCGTCAAGACGCACCTGATCGACCGCCACGGCCGCGAGGATTTCACCATCGTGACGCAGGAAGAGATGTTGAAAACGCTGTCCAACATCCTCAATGTCCTGACCATGGCCGTCGGTGCCCTCGGCGGCATTTCGCTGCTGGTCGGCGGCGTCGGCATCGTCACCATCATGACCATCGCCGTCACCGAACGGACCGGCGAGATCGGCCTGCTCGTCGCCCTCGGCGCACCACGCCGGACCATCCTCGCCCTCTTTCTCGGCGAGGCCGTGGCGCTCTCGGCGCTCGGCGGGCTATTCGGGCTGATCCTCGGCATTGGCCTCGCCCAGCTCATCCACTTGGCCCTGCCCGCCCTGCCGGTGCACACGCCGCTCAGTTTCGTCCTGCTCGCCGAAGGTATCGCCATCACCATCGGCCTCGCTGCCGGCGTATTGCCGGCCCGTAACGCGGCCCGGCTCGACCCGGTCGAAGCCCTGCGTACCGAGTAAACGACACCATACGCTAACGTATGTTAGAGTCCCGTTTTCGCTATCAATAACCCCACAAGGAGCCCCGCCATGACGACGTATTACATCGACCAGCTCGAACCCGGCATGTCCGCCAGCACGTCCAAGACCGTTACCGAAGCCGACATCATCCTGTTCGCCGGCATCTCGACCGATGTCAATCCGGCCCACCTCGACGAGGAATACGCCAAGACCACCATATTCGGCACGCGCATCGCCCACGGCATGCTGTCTGCCGGCTTCATCTCCGCCACCCTGGCCAACAAGCTGCCCGGCGCCGGCACCATCTACCTGTCGCAAACGCTCAAGTTCAAGGCCCCGGTCAAGCCGGGCGACACCGTGACAGCCACCGTCACCGTCCGCGAAGTCAACGTCGCCAAGAACCGCGTGATTCTCGACACCGTATGCACCGTCGCCGGCAAGACCGTCATCGAAGGCGAATGCCTGATGATGCCGCCGGTTCGCCCCGCCGCCTGATCGCGCTGAGTTTCATAAAAAACGCCGGCCCGGTAAAACCCGGCCGGCGTTTTGTTTTTCAGCGGCTGACCGGGAATCCCACGGTCAACCGGAAAAAACAGCCAAAATCAAAAAGCCTCATCCGGGCGCAAAAAGCGCCATTGGCCCATGGGCAGATCACCCAACCTGATCCGGCCAATCCGCACCCGCTTCAAGCCAATGACGTGCAAGCCGACCAGTTCGCACATGCGGCGAATCTGACGCTTCTTGCCTTCCTTCAGGATGAAATGCAGCTGGTCTTCATTCAACTGTTTGATCCAAGCCGGCTTCAAAGGCTTGCCATCGAGTTCCAGACCATGACGTAGCAGATCGAGTCCGCCCTTGATCATCTCGCCTGAAACGCGAACGAGATACTCCTTCTCCGCGTCGCTATCCTCGCCAATCAGGCGCTTGGCCACCCGGCCATCGCTGGTCAGCACCAGCAAGCCCGTCGAATCGATGTCCAGCCGACCGGCCGGCGCCAGACCGCGCAACATCCACGGCTTGAACTCCGGGCCAATCGAATTGAGCGCCTGATTTTCGGCCGTAATCAGCGTCACCGCCGGCACACAGTCCGGCTCCGGCTGGCCAGAAACATAGCCCACCGGCTTGTGCAACAGGATGGTCACGGCTTTAGCCTGATCCTTCTTGGCATCCTGCGTCACCGTGATCTCGGACGATTGCGGATCAACAATACGCGTACCGAGTTCGCTGACCTGTTCGCCATTGACGAAGACCCAGCCCCGCTCGATCCACAAATCGGCCTCGCGCCGCGAACACATGCCACGCTCCGACATCACCTTGGACAAACGCACACCTTCCGGCGTCGGGCCTTCACGGACGACCGCCACCTTAGGCGCTGAGGCTGGTCTGGCCGCACGTTCCGGACGATCCGTCTTGCGCGCCCAAGCCGACTTCGGCTCCGATGAGGCGACACGCTCAACCGGCGCCGCCTTCGGCACCGACGGCTTCCTCAACGACGAACCGCCCCGCAACGGTAACTTGCCCCACTCCCGCGGCACGGAACGACGAACGCTCAGCGTGCCGGTCGGATCGACCGGCTTTTCCTCAGCCACTGGCGTCTCGACGACTGGCGCTGGCCGCCTAGCCTTCACTGGCGCAGCCTCGGCCGATTTCATTTTTGGCCGATTTTCCCGGTTCACCGTGGGATCAGGCTTTGCATCCCGGGTTTTCGCAACCGGCTTCGCCTCAGCCTCGGGCGCTACCGCCTCCGGCTGGCGCCATTTGCCCCAAGGATCGTCGGAACCGCTCATCGCAGACCGAGGAGTTCAACCTCGAAAACCAGCGTTGCATTCGGCGGAATGACGCCGCCAGCGCCGCGTGCGCCGTAGCCGAGTTCCGGCGGAATGGTCAGCTTGCGCGTGCCGCCGATCTTCATGCCCTGGACGCCCTCGTCCCAGCCGCCGATAACCTGGCGCATGCCGAGCGAAAACTCGAACGGGTCGTTGCGATCCTTGCTCGAATCGAACTTGCTGCCATTGGTCAGCCAGCCCGTGTAATGCACGATGACCTGCTGGCCGGCCTTGGCCTCGGCGCCTTCGCCGACAACGGTATCTTCATAGACCAGCCCGGAGGCGGTAGTGATTTCAGCCATGGGAACTCCTTTTTTTCGAAGGCAATAAGTTTACCACAGCACCACGACAAGGCTTTGACTTCTCAACGAATTTCCGTATAATGCGCGGTTCTTTGTAGCACCCTTTAGATTTATTTTCGGAGTCCAACCCATGTATGCGGTCATAAAAACCGGCGGTAAGCAGTATCGCGTTACCAATGGTCTAAAACTTAAAGTAGAACAGATACCGGCAGACGTTGGCGCAGAAGTTACTCTCGACCAGGTCCTCATGGCAGGCGAAGGCGAGTCGGTAAAGATCGGCGCTCCCTTCCTTGCTGGCGCCACCGTCAAGGCCACCGTGATTTCCCACGGCCGCCACGACAAGGTCAAGATCTTCAAGATGCGTCGTCGTAAGCACTACCAGAAGCATCAAGGCCATCGTCAGAACTACACCGAATTGCGCATCGACGCGATCGCGGCCTAAGTTCAAGGAGCTAATAAATGGCACACAAGAAAGCAGGCGGTAGTTCACGTAACGGCCGCGACTCACAAGCCCAACGACTGGGCGTCAAGCGCTACGGCGGTCAATTCATCCTGGCTGGCAACATCATCGTTCGCCAGCGCGGCACCGAATTCCACCCGGGCGACAACGTCGGCTGCGGCAAGGATCACACCCTGTTCGCACTCAAGGATGGCGTTGTTCAGTTCTCCATCAAGGGCTTGAAAAAGCGCCGCGTGGTGACCATCGTTCCGGCTGCCGAATAAATCGGCCAAGCGGAAGCAAAAGCCCCGTCCGCTGGATGGGGCTTTTTAGTTTGTAGAGGCGGAAATAATGAAATTTATCGACGAAGCGAAAATCTACGTCAAGGCTGGCGACGGCGGTAACGGCGCGGCCACTTTCCGCCGCGAAAAATACATCCCGATGGGTGGCCCGAACGGCGGCGATGGCGGCCGTGGCGGCAGCATCTACGTTGTCGCCGACTGCAACATCAACACGCTGGTCGACTACCGCTACACCCGCAAATTCATCGGCAAGCGCGGTGAAAACGGCGGCGGCGCCGACTGCTACGGCGCCGGCGGCGACGACATCATCCTGCGCATGCCCGTCGGCACGGTCATTTCCGACCTCAACACCGGCGAAATCCTGGCCGACCTCGACGTCAACGAGAAAAAAGTCCTGATCGCCAAAGGCGGCAAGGGCGGCCTCGGCAACATCCACTTCAAGTCCTCGACCAACCGCGCCCCGCGCCAGAAAACCAATGGCGACCAGGGCGAAGAGCACGAACTGACGCTCGAACTGCGCGTCCTCGCCGACGTCGGCCTGCTCGGCCTGCCCAACGCCGGCAAGAGCACGCTGATCCGCGCCGTCTCCTCTGCCCGCCCGAAAGTCGCCGACTACCCGTTCACGACGCTCCACCCGAACCTCGGCGTCGTCCGCGTCGATGCCGAAAAAAGCTTCGTCATGGCCGACGTGCCGGGCCTCATCGAAGGCGCCGCCGACGGCGCCGGCCTCGGCATCCGCTTCCTCAAGCACCTGCAGCGCACACGCATCCTGCTCCACCTCGTCGACCTCGCCCCCATCGACCCGGACTCCAACCCGGTCCGCGACGCCAAGGCCATCGTCGGCGAACTGCTCAAGCACGACCCGGCGCTGGCCGACAAGCCGCGCTGGCTGGTCCTCAACAAGCTCGACCTGATCCCCGAAGAAGACCGCGAAAAAACCGTCAAGGACTTCCTCAAAGCCTACAAGAAGGCCACGAAATACGACGGCCCGGTTTTCCCGATCACCGCCATCAGCGGGGAAGGCACCAAGCCTTTGATTTATGCCATCCACGAAGCGCTGGAACAGATGGCACGCCCGGAAATTCCGGACGACGACGATGAAGAAGAAATCAGCACGGAAGAATGATGAGCAAGACCCGCCTCGCCAACGCAAAACGCCTCGTCGTCAAAGTCGGCTCGGCGCTCGTTACCAACAACGGCGCCGGCCTCGACCTCGCCGCCATTGAAGACTGGGCCCGACAGATCGCCGTCCTACGCGCCCAAGGCAAGGAAGTCGTCATGGTTTCCTCCGGCGCCATCGCCTGCGGCATGCAACGCCTCGGCTGGGCCAAACGCCCGAAGAGCGTGCACGAACTGCAAGCCGCCGCCGCCGTCGGCCAGATGGGCCTGGCGCAGGTCTATGAAGGCGCTTTCGCCAAACACGGCCTGCACACCGCGCAGATCCTGCTCACCCACGACGACCTCGCCGACCGCAAGCGCTACCTCAACGCCCGCTCGACGATGACCACGCTGCTCGAACTCGGCGTCGTCCCGATCATCAACGAAAACGATACCGTCGTCACCGACGAAATCAAATTCGGCGACAACGACACGCTGGGCGCGCTGGTCGCCAACCTGATCGAAGCCGACGCCCTGATCATCCTGACCGACCAGATCGGCCTGTTCACCGCCGACCCACGCAAGGACCCCAAAGCCACGCTGATCAGCGAAGCCACGGCCGGCGACGAGTCGCTCGAAGCCATGGCCGGCGGTGCCGGGACGCGGATCGGCACCGGCGGCATGATCACCAAGGTCATCGCCGCCAAACGCGCCGCCCGCAGCGGCGCCCACACCGCCATCGCCAGCGGCCGCGAGATCAACCCGATCATCCGCCTGGCCGCCGGCGAACCAGTCGGCACCCTGCTCGTATCGCAAACCCAACCCCTCGCCGCCCGCAAGCAATGGCTGGCCGACCACCTGCAACTGGCTGGCCGCCTGCACCTCGACGATGGTGCGGTCAACGCCCTGAAAGCCGGAAAAAGCCTGTTGCCCATCGGCGTCATCGCCGCCGAAGGCGAATTCGAACGCGGCTCGGCCGTCGCCTGCATCAGCCCGGATGGCCACGAAGTCGCCCGCGGGCTATGCAACTACGGCAGCGGCGAAGCCCGCCTGATAACGCGCAAATCAACGGCAGAAATTGAAGCGATCCTTGGCTATGTCGATGAACCGGAATTCATCCACCGCGACAACCTGATTTTGTTCGCCTGAGCAGCAGAACGACAGGCGAAAAAGCAAAACGGGCGCCAAGGCGCCCGTTTTGCTTGCCAGGAAACAGCAATCAGAAACGATAGGAAACACCTGCACCGGCCGTGATTGGGCTCAGATTCAGCGTTCCAAGTTTAGTGGCTCCAATATTCACATCAGTTTCCATCTGGATGTATTTGACGTCGACGTTGAGGCCCCAGTTCTTATTGAACATGTAATCGAAACCTACCTGACCAGCCAGACCAACACTCGACTTTTCAACTGAAGCACCAAGTGCAATATTGTCACGGCTCATGAAAATTGTGTAGTTCACACCTAGTCCAACATACGGCTTGAAGGCGCCGAGATCGGTAAAGTGATACTGAACAAGCAGTGATGGCGGCAGGGCCTTGATCTTGCCAATATGGCCGAGCGCTGCGGCGTTGATATCCACCGTTTGCGGATAGGTCAGGACCAGTTCAGCTGCGATATTCTTGGTGAAGAAATAGCTCAGATCCAACTCGGGAATCCAGCGGCTGTCTGCTTCAATATTACCAACGACCGTGTTGAGGCCATCTTTCTGACCATTGTCGAAGAGCACATCGACAGCACGCACGCGAACCATGAACGAGCCATCCTGAGCCTGTGCAACAGCAGACGAAAGCACGCCAGCGGCAATCAGAGCAGCAACCAGAATCTTCTTAGCCATTTATTACTCCCTATCATCGTCATGAAAAGGAGCATGCTATTACCATCGGAACTAGTCATTTTGACCTAGGTCAATAACCTTACTATTACCACGGTTATATCGAATGACAGACATCCCACCATCCAAACATTGCTTTACTTTAAGCCAGCGCAACTCGCGGTAAACTCTGCGCTGCAAACGCAACAAACAAAATCGCAACAAATCGCATGCAGGATTTCTTCCATCTAGCATTACGATCCTCCAAGGAGACTCATCTATGAACCCTGCTGCAAATACAGCCCACATTAGAGGTTTGATAAATGGTCAGTTCTGAATCCGATTTCGAAAAAGCGAAAGAATTATTTCTGCTTGGCTTAAATGCCTTTGAAAATGAAAATTATCGAGATGCGGAACAATTTTTCCTTGGTTCATTAAAATTTATTCCAGCGAGGATATCAACTTTAACCAACTTAGCCGCAACGCTAATCAAACTTAAAAAGTATCAAACCGCACAGGAATACTGTTTAAGTGCAATCGAACTTGACCCGACAAACCCAGAAGCCTGGATGAATCTGGGAATAGTATGCCACCATCTAAAAAGGTATAGCGAGGCGCTCGCCAATTACGATAAGGCGCTGGCGCTCAAGCCAGACAATGCTGAGGCGCACAACAACCGCGGCATTGTTCTTAAAGAACTCAGACGACTACACGAAGCACTCGCGAATTGCGAAAAGGCACTGGCGCTCAAGCCAGACTACGCCGAGGCGTATAACAACCGTGGTGTTGTCCTTAAGGAACTGAGACGTCCGGACGAGGCGCTCACCAATTACGAAAAGGCACTGGCACTCAGGCCAGACTATGCCGAGGCGTACAACAACCGTGGCACAGCCCTTAAGGACCTCAGACTTCTGGACGACGCGCTAGCAAGTTACGACAAGGCAATAGCGCTGAAGCCTGACTACGTTGAGGCATACAACAACCGCGGCAACGCGCTCGTTGATCTAAAACGCTTGGATGAAGCGCTCTCCACGTACGACAAGGCATTGGAACTCAAGCCAGATTATGAATTTCTTGCTGGTTCGAGGCTCCACCTCAGGATGAAGTTTTGTAACTGGGGAAACTTTTCGGTAGAGGTCGACCGCTTGCTTAAAGGAGTTCTAGAGGGGAAGCCGGTTACGCAGCCGTTCGAATTATTGGGCGCGGCCGATTCGCCAGAACTACACCTGAAGGCATCCCAAATCTACGCAACCTACCAACTGAAGCGACAAGAAGTACTCGGCCCAATTACACAACCACGGTCACCGGACGGCAAAATTCGCATTGGCTACTACTCCGCAGATTTTCATAACCACGCCACCGCCTACTTAATGGCTGAGTTGTTTGAGGAGCACGATCCATCCCGGTTCGAATTGTACGGCTTCACATTCGGACCGCATTCAGACGATGAAATGCGTCAGAGGCTTGTTGCTGCATTTGATTACTTCTTCGAAGTTGGAGATATTAGCGATTGCGAAGTAGCGAAGCTATCGCGCGAATTAGGCATCGATATCGCTGTTGATCTCAAGGGATACACTCAGGATTCGCGAACAGGAATTTTCGCTGAGCGTGCCGCCCCCATTCAGGTTAACTACCTCGGATACCCCGGCACGATGGGCTCCGGCTATTTCGACTACGTTATTGCGGACAAGACTGTCATTCCGATGGAACGGCGAGCCGACTTTTCCGAAAAGGTCGCTTATCTACCAAATAGCTATCAAGTAAACGACTCCAAGCGCAGGATTTCCGACAGGCAGTTCAGCAAGCATGAACTCGGTCTTCCGGACAAAGGGTTCGTATTCTGTTGTTTCAACAACAACTTCAAGATCCTTCCTGCAACGTTTGATAGCTGGATGCGCATCCTAAAGGCTATCGATGGCAGTGTACTTTGGCTATTGGAAGATAACTCCATTGCTGCTGCAAATCTACGTAATGAGGCGGGAAAAAGAGGAGTAGACAGCAACCGACTTATTTTCGCCAAGCGGATGCCGCTCGACGAGCACCTGGCGCGGCACCGTTACGCCGACCTATTCATCGATACACTCCCCTACAACGCGCACACAACAACCAGCGATGCTTTGTGGGCAGGGCTGCCAGTATTGACGTGTACGGGCAAGTCCTTTGCCAGCCGTGTCGCAGCGAGCCTGCTCAACGCCATTGATTTGCCTGACCTCATCACGCATAAGCAGGAAGAATTTGAGGCCAAGGCCATCGAACTAGCCACGTACCCTGACAAACTTGAAAAGGTCAAGAGCAAGCTTGAGCTCAATCGACTGACGACTCCTTTGTTTGACACAAAGACGTTCACCAAACATATCGAAACTGCATACCTGGCGATGAACGATCGCTATCAGGCAGGATTACCGCCAGATGTGATTGAGGTGCCAAATTTTCATGTGGCAAAGATACGACATGACCAGCCAATGTCTTGAGAAATCCATTTTGAAGGTCGCATCTTCGCAATGCTTGGCAAATAGCTCCAACCAGACCCTTCTGTCAGCCAGCGCAAAATAAGGCTGAATACAGTATTCCTGGTGAGGGACCGAAACTAGCTGAGATTAGCCAAAGGAACATTATTGCCGGTCATCACGAGCACTGATTTACCCAATGACCGGTTATCGCTCTATCGGGGCTCTGCCTTACATGCAGGATCGCTTCAACTCGCAACTACTGCGGCTGTGTATTAACCACCTCTGAATTTATTTTCCAACCAATGCAGATACATTCAGCGTTTGTTGAAGCGAAGCGAAAAAATCTGGAACAAAAAAACGGGAGCCGAAGCTCCCGTTTTTTGTTTCCAACTGGATTTAACCAGATTAGAAGGAGTGACGCAGACCAACAGCGAAGGTGTTGGTGTCAGCTGCGTAAGGATTTGCACCGGTACCGGTAATCGTATTGCGGTTCGTATCGTTTTGCACGCGCTTGGCAACCACACCAGCGTAAGCGGTCGTACGCTTGGACAGCGAGTAGGTAGCGGCAACGGTAGCAGCAGCAACGTTGTCTTCAGCAGCCGTAGACTTCACGCCGGTGTGAGCGTATTCGGCGATGAGGCCAACCTTCGCGCCAACCGGAACGGTCGCGGAAACAACCCACATGCTGTCCGCACCCAGGGTGAGGGCTTCAGACTTTGCACGCTGGTAAGCAGCTTGCAGCTTGACGACCGAGAAGTCGTAACCGGCACGCAGACCCCATTCCTTGACGTTGTTGTTGGCACCATCCAGGGTAACCTTGGTGTAGATCGCACCAGCGGTGATCGGGCCGTTGGCGTAGCTAGCCGACAGCAGATCGCCGTGAGCATCGGTGGTACCGGTCGTGCCAGCGGCCTCGGTCACGCGAGCGTGGTTGTAAGCAACGGTCACACCACCGAAGGACGGCGAGATGTAGGCAAGAGCGTTGGACTGACGGCCACCATAGAGAGCGGAAACCAGGTGGGTAGCAGAGGAGGCTTGGAGGCCACCGATACCAACGTTGGCAGCGCCGAGGGCAGAAGAACCACCCAGAGCGGAAGCGGCGACCGTGAAGTCAAGACCGGTCGTTTGCAGGTGACCGGCAACAGCCGTACCGAAGCCGCCGGTCAGGCCGACGAATTGTTGACGAGCAACTGCGGAAGAGGTGGTGCTGTAACCGATCGGGTTGGAACCGTCGATACCCAGACCGTATTCCAGAACGAACAGAGCCTTCAGGCCGTTGCCCAGATCTTCAACGCCCTTGAAACCAATGCGCGAGGTCGAAAGGGTGCCGGAATTGACGTTGAACTGGGTTTGACCGTTGGTGCTACCCAGACGGGTAGTAGCAGAAACGGAAGCATCAGCAATACCGTAGATGGTGACGTTGGTTTGGGCGAAAGCGGCGGTAGAAGCCAGACCAGCGATGGCCAGAGCAATAATCTTCTTTTGCATCAGAAAATCTCCTTAGTGGTTAGTTTTTAATCCAGCAATAAAACCGAATTAAGCTTTACCTCTCGGATCGAGAAGTTAGCATCGATTGTCGCAAAGAGCGAAACGCCCTAGCAACCGGTGATTGGCATGTTGGGAGGCTTCTCTAAAGTTATGTTGTTTTGACGCAACACAAATCAGGCAAACAGCCTTGCCAACTCGGAACCCGGCTCCGGCGCACGCATGAAGGCTTCGCCGACAAGGAAGGCCTGGACGTTGTTGTTGCGCATCAGGGCGACGTCTTCCGGGGCGAGGATGCCGCTTTCGGTGACGACGATCTTGTCGGCGGGGATGCGCGACAGCAGTCCCAGGGTTGTCTCGAGCGTGACGTCGAAGGTGCGCAGGTTGCGGTTGTTGATGCCGAGGAGTGGGGTTTTTAGTTGCAGGGCGGCGTCGAGTTCTTCGCCGTTGTGCACTTCGACGAGCACGGCCATACCGTAGGCGTTTGCTTGAGCTTCAAGGGCTTGCATTTCGGACAGCGTCAGCGCGGCGGCTATGAGCAGGATGGCGTCGGCGCCCATGGCGCGGGCTTCGGCGACCTGATAGGCGTCAACCATGAAGTCTTTGCGCAGCACAGGCAGCTCGCAGGCGGCGCGGGCGGCTTGCAGGTATTTGGGGCAGCCTTGGAAGTATTGGCGATCGGTCAGCACCGACAGGCAGGCGGCGCCGTGTTGCTCGTAGCTGCGGGCGATGTCGGCGGGGTGAAAGTCCGGGCGGATGACGCCTTTGGAGGGGCTGGCCTTTTTGATTTCGGCGATTATTCCCGGTTGACCGTGGGAGAGCTTGTCGCGGATGGCGCCGACGAAATCGCGCGGCGCAGGCTGGGCGGCAGCTTCGGCTTCGACGATGGCGAGCGGCTTGACGGCCAGCGCGGTAGCGATTTCTTCATGCTTGGTGGCGATGATTTTGTTGAGGATGTCGCTCATTTTGCTGCCAACTTCTGGGTGCTCTCGACGAACTGCGCGAGCTTGGCGCGGGCTGCGCCGCTGGCGATGGCTTCGCGGGCCTTGGCGATGCCGTCGCCGATGCTGTCGGCGACGTTGGCTACGTAGAGCGCGGCGCCGGCATTGAGGCAAACGATTTCGCGGGCGGCGCCCGGTTTGTTGTCGAGGGCGCCGAGCATGACTGCCATGGATTCTGCGGCGCTACCGACGCGCAGGTTACGCAGGGACATCATTTGCAGACCGAAGTCTTCGGGGTGTACTTCGTATTCGGTGACTTCGCCGTTTCTCAGCTCACCGACCAAAGTGGCGGCACCGAGGGAGATTTCGTCGAGATTGTCGCGGCCGTGTACGACGAGGACGCGTTCGGCGCCGAGGCGCTGCATGACGCGCACCTGAATGCCGACGAGGTCGGGGTGAAAGACGCCCATCAGGGTGTTGGGCGCACCGGCCGGGTTGGTCAGCGGGCCAAGGATGTTGAACAGCGTGCGCACGCCCATTTCACGACGAACCGGGGCAACGTGCTTCATGGCGCTGTGGTGATTGGGGGCGAACATGAAGCCGATGCCACACAGTTCAACGCAGGCAGCGACCTGCTCGGGCGACAGCATGATGTTGGCGCCGAGCGCTTCGAGCACGTCGGCGCTGCCGGAGCTGGACGAAACGCTGCGTCCGCCGTGCTTGGCGACTTTGGCGCCAGCGGCGGCGGCAACGAAGATGGAGGTGGTCGAGATATTGAAACTGTGGGCCGAATCGCCGCCCGTGCCGACGATATCGACGAAGCGGTTGTCGTAGGGCACCTTGACCGGCGTCGCCAGTTCGCGCATGACGCTGGCGGCAGCAGCGATTTCGCCGATGGTTTCCTTCTTGACGCGCAGGCCGGTGATGATGGCGGCGATCATGACCGGCGAAACTTCGCCACTCATGATCTGGCGCATCAGGGAAACCATTTCGTCATGGAAAATTTCGCGGTGTTCGATGACACGCTGGAGGGCGGCTTGCGGGGTCATTTCTTGTGTTCGTCCAGAAAGTTCTTGAGCAGATCGTGACCGCGTTCGGTCAGGATGGATTCGGGGTGGAACTGCACGCCTTCGACGGCCAGCGTCTTGTGGCGGACGCCCATGATCTCGCCGTCGTCGGTCCAGGCCGTGATCTCCAGACAATCGGGCAGCGATTCGCGCTCGATGGCCAGCGAGTGGTAGCGCGTGCAGGTCAGCGGGTTGGGCAGGCCCTTGAAGACGCCGACATCCTTGTGATGCACCGGCGACACCTTGCCATGCATGAGTTGCTTGGCGTGCACGATCTTGCCGCCAAAGGCTTCGCCGATGGACTGGTGGCCGAGGCAAACGCCAAGTAGCGGAATCTTGCCGGCGAATGCGCGGATGGCTGCCAGCGAGATGCCGGCCTGGGCCGGGGCGCAGGGGCCGGGCGAAATAACCAGGTATTCGGGCTTAAGGCAGGCGATTTCGTCGAGCGTGATGGTGTCGTTGCGGTAAACCTTCACGTCCTGCCCAAGCTCGCCGAAGTACTGGACGATGTTGTAGGTGAAGCTGTCGTAGTTGTCGATCATCAGCAGCATAAAGCAGCTATCCTTTTGTTTTACGAGGCCTCGCCCCCGGATTTTCGGGCAAATCCACCGAGCCACCCCTTGTTGTTCGGGCGCTCCGCTGCCGACGGTCCAGAAGCGTATTCTGAAAAAAGCTATTGTCGCCCAGATCTGCCTTGACTGAAACCATTGCCCAAGGCGCCAAACCAACACGAACTAATCACTGCACAAAAATGTGCGCTGGCGGCAAATCCGAATGAAAGCGCTCGTGCATCTCGACATAAGCCGCTTCAATATGTGTAGCAAATAGCCTGGAATCGAACAGCGGCTCGGAATTTCTATTTTGCGCAAGTT
This sequence comes from Ferribacterium limneticum, assembly GCF_020510565.1. Lineage (NCBI taxonomy): Bacteria > Pseudomonadati > Pseudomonadota > Betaproteobacteria > Rhodocyclales > Azonexaceae > Ferribacterium > Ferribacterium limneticum. The sequence goes on along the minus strand of NZ_CP075189.1, from coordinate 664,092 downwards.
TTTCCTTTATGGCGGCAAGCCGTACGGAATCACCGGCCAGTTCAACGGCCATATTTTCATAGTCCTGCTGTGTGGGCGCTATGAGTTCCGGCAAACCGATGGCATTAAGGAGACTGGCCGCGACCCGGGATGCAAACGAAGCTCCAGGGCAGGTCAATACAGGCAAGCCCGCCCAAAGCGCATCGCTCGTTGTCGTATGGGCGTTGTAGGGCAATGTATCCAGAAAGAGGTCAGCCATACCGATACGCGCCAGATGCTTGGGTAACGGTAAATGCTCAGCAAAGATCAGGCGACAAGGATCGACACCATGCGATGCCGCCTCTTTGCGGAGATTACCTACGGCATCTGCGTTGGCCTGAAAAAGCCACAACACCGAATCGGCAACCCGGTTCAGGATGCGCATCCAGCCGGCAAAGGTGCGCGGAGTAATCTTGTAGTTGTTGTTAAAACAGGCAAAGACAAAACCAGATGCAGGCAAACCCAACGCCTCACGGGTAAAGATTTGGGGAGAAGTTTGTCGCTTGGCATCGTTCACTTGGTAGCTATTGGGCAGATAGACAATCTTCTCCGAGTAGAAAGGCTGGCTCTCAGTCGGAATAAGCGTTTGGTCGGCAACGATGTAGTCCATGAAATCCACGCCCATCGTTCCAGGAAAACCAAGATAGCTCACTTGCACAGGGGCCGCACGACAGGCAAATATTCCGGGTCTGCTATCCTGGGTGCACCCCTTGAGATCAACGGCGATATCGATGCCCATTTCCCTGGAAAGAAGTGCTACCTCCCGGTCTGTACGATGGCTGACGTCGATGAAGCGATCAAAAGCAGCCGATAACCTTTGGCGCATTGTGTCCTTGCTATCAGGGCCGAACGAGAATGCAACGAGTTCGAATTTGCTTTTGTCGTGCAACTCGAAAAGCTCGGCCATCAAATAAGCTGTGGCGTGCTCGTGAAAATCGGCAGAGTAGTATCCGATGCGAATTCGGTCGCGGCGCGCCTGCCTCGAAATAGGTCCCAAGCGTAACGCTTCGGAGCGTTGATTCAATGCAAAAATCTCTGCTGCCTTGCGAAGTAGCGCCAAATCTGCGGTGAGCGCCAAGACTGAAAACGGGTTGACAACTTTCCTGTTCTCACCAAGTTGCTGCTCAAGCTTCGCCAGACTCTCGTCAAAGCCCGCCCAGTCGCAAATATGCATTCTGGAATGCATCATATCGCCCAACACAAAGTCGGCCAGGGGACCCAGCGCCAAACTCCTGGCAAAAGAATCGGCTGCATCCTTGTAGCGTTTTTGTTCCAGCTGAATCAACCCCAGACTGCTCCACGCCTTGCAATAGCCAGGTTCAAGATCTATCGCCCTGCGGGCAGCCTTCTCGGCAAGCTCATGCCGCTTTCGAAGGTTCTGTAGACCACTCAGATTCACATAAAGCGCTGCCAGATCGGGCTGAAGCTCAATGGCTTTCCTGAACGATGCTTCTGCCTCATCGAGGCGCCCCCGCATCTGATGCAGCATCCCCATATTGGAGTGTGCATACACGAACCCCGGCGCAAGGAACAGGGCGCGATTGAGACATCGCTCTGCGTCACGGAGTGCCCCCAACTCTAGCAGTTGCAGCCCAACGCTATTCTGTGCATCCGGGTTGTCGCGGGTAAGGGCATCTGTTTTTTTCAGTGCATTCAGAGCTTGTTCCTGCAGCCCCTGTCCTCGATAAGCGATGCCCAAGTTGTACCAGGCCTCGGGTAATTTGGACGACAGGCTGATAGCCCGCCGACACCAGTCGACAGCGTTACCGTATTGACCATTGGCATTGGCGGCACTGGCAGCACCGATGTACTGAGCAATAAACTGCTTGGACATAAATAGTGATTTTCCAGCTAAGGGTAGTGTGTTACGTCTTGACGACGCATCTACTGCCACGGGCAATTACTCGAGGCAGGCTGTTGATTCATTGCCAATTTTGCAAACGCGGGATTCTATATTAAAGCGGCTGTGCGGCTTCCTTGGGGTGCTTTTGGATTAAAATGCGCCCTTTCCCGCCGGACCAAGCCATGAGCGCCGAACTTTCGATTCCCCCACACAGCCTTTCCATCGTCGTCCCCTTCTACAACGAGGAAGACAACATCGCGCCGCTGGTCAAGCGCGTGCATGAGGCGCTGGTCGGTTACGACTATCCGTGGGAGCTGGTGCTGGTCGATGACGGCAGCAGCGATGCGACGGTGGATCGCGCCGTGCAGTGTTCGCGCGAATACGGGCCACACGTTCGCGTCGTCGAACTGACGCGCAATTTCAAGCAGACGGCGGCCATGCAGGCTGGTATCGACGCGGCGCGTGGCGATGTGATCGTGACCATGGATGGCGATTTGCAGAACGATCCGATCGACATTCCGCGCATGGTTGCCCGGCTCATCAACGAAGACCTCGACCTCGTCGCCGGCTGGCGTCAGAACCGTCAGGACGGCCTGTTCCTGCGCAAGATTCCGTCGAAGATTGCCAACAAGCTGATCGCCCGGATGACCGGCGTGCATCTGCGCGATTACGGCTGCAGTCTCAAGGCCTTCCGTGGCAGTGTGATCAAGAGCGTGCGCCTGTACGGCGAAATGCACCGTTTCATTCCGGCCTGGCTGGCCACAGTCACCACGCCGCGCCGCATCGCGCAGGAGCCGACAACCCACCACGCGCGCACGGCTGGCGTGTCGAAGTACGGCATTTCGCGCACTTTCCGGGTCATTCTCGATTTGATCGCGGTCTATTTTTTCATGCGCTTCCGCGCTCGTCCCGGTCACTTCTTCGGCGGCATCGGCCTTGGCCTGACTGCCCTTTCTGGTCTGATCATGACCTGGCTGGCCTGGGTCAAGTTCGGCCTCGGTGAAAACATCGGCGGCCGTCCGCTGCTCATCGTCGGCATCGGCACGCTGATTGCCGGCATCCACTTCATCACGACCGGCGTGCTGTCTGAGCTGCTGGCCCGCATCTACTTCGAATCCGGCACCATCCGCTCCTACTCGGCGCGCCCGGAACGCGATCTGGCGGCTGACGAAGGCTGGCACAAGTCGGCGTGAGCCTTTCCACGGTCAACCGGAAAAACAGCGTAAAACTGCTGTTTGGCCTGACGGCCGCCCTGCTTGCCTGGCGCTTCTGGCTACTGCCCAATCTCGGCATCACGCTCTACGTCGATGAAGCGCAATACTGGACCTGGGCGCAGCATCTGGATTGGGGCTATTTCTCCAAGCCGCCCGGCGTCGCGGCGCTGATCTGGCTATCCACCGCGCTGTTCGGCGACGGGCTGGTCGGCGTCAAGGCGCTGTCCATGCTCTGCTATCCGCTGGCCGCTGCCGCGTGCTGGGCGATTGCCCGCCGGCTCTACGACGAGCGCGTTGCCTTCTGGTCGGCCATTGCAGTTTTAACGCTGCCGATTTTTTCCTGGCTCGGCCTGTTCGTTTCGACCGATGCGCTGCTCACGCTGTTCTGGGCGCTGGCGCTGTGGGCATTCCTGCGCGCGCTGGACAGCGATTCGTGGGGCGACTGGCTGTTGCTCGGGCTGGTCTGCGGCCTCGGCCTGCTCTCCAAATACACGATGGCGGCGTGGCTGGGCGCTGCTTTCCTGTTCCTGCTCGCCTTTCATCGGCCACGGCTGGCCTCGGCCAAGCCCTGGCTGGCGGTCGGCCTGGCACTGCTCATTCTGTCGCCAAACATCGTCTGGAATTTCACCCACGATTTCCCGACGCTCAAGCACACGGCAGACATCACGTTGAACCGTCAATCCGGCGGCGGGCTGGCCTCGCTCGGCGAATTCTGGGCGGCGCAGTGGATCGCCTTCGGCCCGGTGCTCGGCAGCGTTTTCGTTCTGCTCCTCGTCCGTGTTCGCGAAAGCTGGCGCGACGACCGGACCCGGCTCCTGCTCTGGTTTGCGCTGCCGCTGTGGATCGTCGTCTCGGCGCAGGCCATGAAGAGCAGCGCCAATGCCAACTGGGCGGCGCCTGCCTTTGCGCCGGCCGTCATCGCCGCCGTCGCCTGGCTGCTGCAGCGCGAAAAGAAAAAGTGGCTGATCGGCGGCCTGACGATCAATCTATTGTTCGTCGGGCTGGTCTTTCACTGGCCGCAGGTGATTGCTACGGTCAACCCGGAAAAACAGGCAAAATTGAACCCGTTCAAACGCGCCATGGGCTGGGATGAACTGGGTCGCCAGCTCAAGCCCGTCGTCCAGGCTCACCCGAACGCCGTTCTCGTCGCCGACAACCGCACCCTGCTCGCCCATATGCTTTACGAACTGCGCGACCTCAAGCCGGCCGCCGCGAGCTGGAACCCGTCCGGCATCGCCAGCGACCATTACAAGCTGACCACCGACCTGCGCCCCTACCTCGGCAAGGATGCGCTCCTGATCACCGACACCGCGCCAGGCGCCGATTTCGCCCCGCGCTTCGCCCGCATCGAAAAACTGGCCACGCTGAAAGCGCCGCTCGACGCGACGAACAGCCGCGACATGGATGTTTACCTGCTGCATGACTTCAAGGGCTATTGAGCTTCGCGTCGCCGGCGTCGTGTTTGCGCTGCTGGCGGTGCTCTTCGTCGGGTTTCCGGAGATCGACCTGGCTGCCAGCCGGGTTTTCTACCACGACGGCAAATGGGCGTTTTCCGGCGGCAACTGGCCGCTGTTCGAACTGCTCTACCGCGGCACGCCGCGTGTCGGACAGGCGTTGCTCGTCATCCTCGCCGGCGGCCTGCTGCTGGGCACCATCAAACGCCTGAGCTGGCTGCATGCCCGGCGGACGACCTTCGGTTTCCTGCTCGCTGCGGCGCTGCTCGGACCGGTGCTACTCGTCGATGCCACGCTCAAGGATGGCTGGCACCGGGCTCGCCCGGCGACGGTGGCTGAATTCAACGGCCCGTTAAAATTCACCCCGGCCTTCGTGCCGACCGACCAGTGCCCGAAGAATTGCTCCTTCGTCAGCGGCCATGTCGCCACCGCCGCCTTCGTCATGGCCTTTGGCTGGCTGGGTGCGCCGGCGGTACGGCGACGCTGGCTGCTGGCCAGCCTCGCCACCGCCACGCTGCTTGCCGTGGTGCGCATGACCGCAGGCGGACACTTCCTGTCCGACACGATCTTCGCGTGGTTCGCGACCTATTTCAGCCTGTGGCTGACGGAATGGGCGTTCCGGCGGCTGAAGTGGCTACCGCCGAGCGATAAATGAGCATTCCCACGGTCAACCGGAAATAACGCCCAAAAACAAAAACCGCCGAAACCGGCGGTTTTTTGTTTTTGGGTCGCGTGCGATCAATCGACGCAAATATCGAGTCCCCTCCCTTCGGAAATCCGAACGCCCGCCCTGCCGAAACCTCGGAAATCCGGCACCCCCGCATTGCCCCCCGAAAAAAACCATTAAAAATCAGTACCCGGCAGATCAATTTCCGCTGGCATGACACGTGCAAAGACAAGGCAATGGACGGCACGCCAGCCGGACCAACTACAACACCGAACCGGAGAGACAACATGACCCAACAACCAACCCACCGCCTCGAACACGACCTGCTCGGCGACCGCCAAGTCCCGGCCGAGGCCTATTACGGCGTGCACACCCTGCGTGCCCTGGAAAACTTCGACATCACCGGCATCTCCATCACAGTCTACCCGGACCTCATTCGCGCCCTGGCCCAGATCAAGAAGGCTGCCGCCCAGGCCAACCGCCAGCTCGGCCTGCTCGATGCCAAACGCGCCGACGCCATCGCCGCCGCCTGCCGCGAAGTCATCGACGGCCAGTGGCACGACCAGTTCGTCGTCGACGTCATCCAGGGCGGTGCCGGCACCTCGACCAACATGAACGCCAACGAGGTGATCGCCAACCGGGCGCTCGAAATCCTCGGCCACGCTCGCGGCGAGTACCAGCACCTGCACCCGAACGAGCACGTGAACATGAGCCAGTCGACCAACGACGTCTATCCGACAGCGCTCAAGCTCGCCACCTACGTCGGCATCTTCCGCCTCGTCGAGGCCATGGCCTATCTGCGCCGCGCCTTTGAGCGCAAGGCCGAAGAATTCGCCGATGTGCTCAAGATGGGCCGCACCCAGTTGCAGGACGCCGTGCCGATGACCCTCGGCCAGGAGTTCTCGACCTACGCCGTGATGCTCGGCGAAGACGAGGAACGCCTCCGCGAAGCCGCCCTGCTCATCCGCGAAATGAACCTCGGTGCCACCGCCATCGGCACCGGCATCAACGCCCATCCGGACTACGCCGCCATCGTCTGCCGCAAGCTGGTCGAGATCAGCGGCATCCCGGTCCTCACCGCCCCCAACCTGATCGAGGCGACACAGGATTGCGGCAGCTTCGTGCAGCTATCCGGCGTCCTCAAGCGTGTCGCCGTCAAGCTGTCCAAGGTCTGCAACGACCTGCGCCTGCTCTCCTCCGGTCCACGCGCCGGTTTCGGCGAAATCAACCTGCCGCCGCGCCAGGCCGGCTCGTCGATCATGCCGGGCAAGGTCAATCCGGTGATCCCGGAAGTGGTCAACCAGATCGCCTTCGAAGTCATCGGCAACGACACCACCGTGACTTTCGCCGCCGAGGCCGGCCAGCTGCAGCTCAACGCCTTCGAGCCGATCATCGCCCACAGCCTGTTCAAGAGCGTGCTGCACCTGCGCAAGGGCTGCAAGACGCTGGCCGACCATTGCGTAGACGGCATCACCGCCAACCGCGAAACGCTGCGCGCCAGCGTCGAGCACTCGATCGGCATCGTCACCGCGCTCAACCCGTACATCGGTTACGCCAACGCTACCGAAATCGCTGCCGAAGCCCACCTGAGCGGGCGCGGCGTCGCCGAGATCGTTCTCGAACGCAAGCTCATGAGCTCCGAGCAACTGGCCGACGTGCTGCGTCCTGAAGTGCTGACCAAGCCGCAAATGATCCTGCCGCGGGCGGCGTAAGAGGCTGTTCTTGATCCTCGGAAAGTCACGAACCCAGGCTACGGTTTTGATTGAAAAGTCCGCAAACCCCTCCCGGCCTCCCCTTTTCAGGGGAGGAGCAAACCAAACCGCGCGCAATCAGGCTCCCTCCCCTGACAAGGGGAGGGCTGGGGATAAGCAGAGACTTGGCCGCCACTTCTTGGCGGCTTAGTCGGGTGCTTAGTGGATTCATCAGGGGTTTGGATGACCGACAAAAGATCGCAAACGACCTCCAAGCAAGCCCTTCATTCAATGCACACAACAAGGAAACCATCATGAAAATGAACCGGTTAACCACCCTGATCATGATCGCCATGGTGCTCGGCGTCATCGTCGGCTACGCCTGCAACACCATGGCCGGCGGCCCGGCCGCCGCCAAGGAAATCGCCGGCTACTTCGGCATCCTGACCGACATCTTCCTGCGCCTGATCAAGATGATCATCGCCCCACTCGTCTTCGCCACCCTGGTCGTCGGCCTGGCCGGCATGGGCGATTCGAAGACGGTTGGCCGGATCGGCGCCAAGGCGCTTGGCTGGTTCGTCGCCGCCTCGCTATGCTCGCTGGCGCTCGGCCTGGTCTTCGCCAACCTGCTGCAACCCGGCGCCAATCTGGGCGTGCCGTTACCCGAGCTGGGCAGCGCCGTCGGTCTGAAAACCAGCGCGCTGAACCTCAAGGATTTCATCACCCACGTCTTCCCGAAGAATTTCTTCGAGGCGATGGCGGCCAATGAAATCCTGCAGATCCTCGTCTTCGCCGTCTTCTTTGGTCTGGCGCTCGGCCACCTGCACAATCAGGCGGCGCGCAGCCTGGTGAACACGATGGAAGAAGTCGTGCACGTCATGCTCAAGGTCACCGACTACGTCATGCGCTTCGCCCCGATCGGCGTTTTCGGCGCCGTCGCCGGCATCATCACGACGCAGGGCCTGGGCATGCTGGTCGTCTTCGGCAAGCTGCTGGCCAGCTTCTACATCGCCCTCGCCGTGCTCTGGCTGGTGCTCATCGCGGCCGGTTACTTCGTGCTCGGCAAGGAAGTCTTCCGCCTGCTCAATCTGGTGCGCAGCCCGATGTTGCTCGGCTTCTCGACCGCCAGCAGCGAATCGGCCTACCCCAAGCTGATGGAGCAGCTCGAGAAATTCGGCGTCAAGGACCGCATCACCGGCTTCGTGCTGCCGCTCGGCTACTCCTTCAACCTCGACGGCTCGATGCTCTACTGCGCCTTCGCCGCGCTGTTCATCGGCCAGGCTTACGGCATCGAACTGAGCCTGGGGACACAGATCACCATGCTGCTGGTCCTCATGATCTCGAGCAAAGGCGTGGCCGGCGTGCCACGTTCGTCGCTGGTCGTCGTCGCCGCCGTGCTGCCGATGTTCGGGCTGCCCGAGGCCGGCCTGCTACTGATCCTCGGCATCGACCACTTCCTCGACATGGGGCGCACGGCGACCAACGTACTCGGCAACGCCATCGCCACCGCCGTCGTCGCCAAGTGGGAACAGGCCATCGACCCAGTGGACGAGTCCCTCGCTGATGTCGATGACGCGCTACCAGTAGCCGGCGAGGACGCCGTGCCAGTCACCGCCTAACCATCCCTCCTCAGGGTTCGGCCGCCCCCGCGCCGAACCCTCTTGCTTGACCCGGTGCCCCCGCACCGGGTCTTTTTTTGAGTTCATCATGCCTATCGACTGGTTCATTCTCGCCCCCGCTGCCTTCTTTGCCGGCATGGTCGATGCCGTGGTCGGCGGTGGCGGCCTGATCCAGATCCCGGTGCTGCTCTCCGCCTTTCCTCAGACTGGCATCCCGACCCTGTTCGGCACCAACAAGGTATCGAGCATCGCCGGCACCGGCGCCTCGCTATGGCGCTACGCCCGTGCCGTGCGCATCCCGTGGCGCCTGGTGCTGCCTGCCACCGCCGCCGCGCTGCTCGGCGCCTGGCTGGGCGCCGCCGTGGTCGCCTGGATCCCGCGCGAGGCGATGCGACCGCTGGTCGTCGCCATGATGCTGGCCGTCGCCATCTACACCTTCCTGCGCAAAAACCTCGGCCACGTCGAGACGCACGCGCCACGCCCCGGCGACCGCTGGCGCGGCGCGCTGTTCGGGCTGGTCATCGGTTTCTACGACGGTTTCTTCGGGCCGGGTACGGGCAGCTTCCTGATCTTCGGCTTCGTCCGCGTCTTTGGCCTCGATTTCATTCGCGCCTCGGCCAGCGCCAAGGTCGTCAATTTGGCCACCAACGTCTCGGCGATCGGCTTCTTTGCCAGCCACGGCCCCATCCTGTGGGCCGTCGGCCTGACCATGGCGGCCTGCAACCTGGCCGGCGCCTACGTCGGCACCCACCTCGCGCTGAAACACGGCGCCGGCTTCATCCGCAAGGCTTTCCTCGGCGTGGTCAGCGTGCTGATCGTCAAGCAGCTGGTTGAAATCTTCTGAGACAGCGGCTTGCCTATCGAAAAACCGATGGCCAGCGTCGGCCAAGCCTCGACATTCCGTCAAAAACACCGGGCACCACAAAACCATTCCCCAACAAATCAATCACATATAAACAAACAGCATCCCCCAAACATCTGGCATGACCCGTGCTGATTAACAAGCACGAAACCAACCCCGGGTTTCTTCAATGCACAAGGAGATTCAATGAACCGCTTCCTCGCCCGCTGCGCGCTGATCGCCGTAGCCTTCTGTCAGGCGCTACCCGCCTTCGCCGACAAGCCAAATGTCGTCATCCTCGCTACCGGCGGCACCATCGCCGGGGCCGGGGCCGATGTTGCCAAGAGCGCCACCTATCAAGCCGCCAAGGTACCGGTCGATAAATTGATCGCCGGCATTCCGACCCTCGCCGACGTCGCCCAGGTCCGCGGCGAACAGGTCTTCCAGATCGCCTCCGAAAGCTTCACCAACGAGCACCTCGTCACCCTCGGCAAGCGCGTCGCCGCACTCGCCAAGCAGGGCGACGTCGACGGCATCGTCGTCACCCACGGCACCGACACGCTTGAAGAAACCGCCTACTTCCTGAACCTCGTCGTCCATACCGACAAGCCCATCGTCGTCGTTGGCTCGATGCGCCCGGGCACGGCCATGTCGGCCGACGGCATGCTCAACCTGTCGAACGCGGTGAGCGTCGCCGCCAGCCCGGATGCGCGCGGCAAGGGCGTGCTGGTCACGATGAACGACGAACTGAACAGCGGTCGCGACGTCTCCAAGATGATCAACATCAAGACCGAAGCCTTCAAGAGCCCGTGGGGCGCGCTCGGCATGGTGGTCGAGGGCAAGAACTACTGGTTCCGCCTGCCGGCCAAGCGCCATACGGTCAACTCGGAATTCGACATCGAAAAGATCAGCACCCTGGCCCCGGTTGAAATCGCCTACGGTCACGGCAACGTCAGCGACACCGCCTATCGTGCGCTGGCCGACAAGGGTGCCAAAGCGATCATCCACGCCGGCACCGGCAACGGTTCGGTCGCCGCCCGCGTCGTTCCCGGCCTGCGCGAACTGCGTGCCAAGGGCGTCCAGATCATCCGTTCCTCGCACGTCAATGCCGGCGGCTTCGTGCTGCGCAATGCCGAGCAGCCGGACGACCAGTACGACTGGGTCGTCGCCCACGACCTCAACCCGCAGAAGGCCCGCATCCTGGCCGCCGTTGCTCTGACCAAGACCAACGACAGCAAGGAACTCCAGCGCATTTTCTGGGAATACTGAGCCAGCGCAGTTTGACTAGCTAAACCACCGGCGGGCCCTGCTGCCCGCCCGGCTCCCCCCGTTTCAGACAAGACACCGATGCCGCATCGCAGATGCCGGCAGGGACCCACTTTTTCTCGAATCAAGGATCGCACCATGAAAAAACTCGTACTCGCCATGACTGCCGCCGGCCTCTGCTCGGCGTTCGCACCCGCCCAGGCCGGTGAACTGGACGACATGAAGGCCGCCATGCAAAAAATGCAGGAGCGCATCGCCCAGCTTGAAGCCCAGGCCAAGGAAGCCCCGCGCGCCGCACCGGACAGCAAGGCGCCGGTCCTCTCCAACTCTTCGCTCGGCGCCAACGCTAATGTCACGGTCTACGGCAAACTCGACCTTTTCACCGAATACAACAGCGGCGGCGGCAAGGGCGACCGCCTGTCGCTTGAATCCGGCGGCCTCAACGGCACCCGCCTCGGCGTCAAGGGCGGCGCCGACATCACGGAAGGCGTCCGCGGCGTCTTCCAACTGGAAAGCGGCATCTTCCTCAACAAGGGCACGCTGGCCCAGGGCGGACGCCTGCTCGGTCGCCAGGCCTACGCCGGCATCGAAGGCAAATACGGGCGCCTGACCGCCGGCCGCCAGTACTCGCCGGTCTACAACGCCATCATCAATTACGACGCCTACGAGCAGGGTTACGGCTCGCCGACCACCGACGGCAACGTCAGCACCGGCTCCACCCGCTTCGACAACTCGCTGGTCTATGCCACGCCGAAATTCAAGGGGCTGAGCGCCAATGTCATGCTGGCGCTGGGCGGCGAAACCGGTAAGTCATCGGACGCCATGGCCATCGCCGTCAATTACGAAAATGGCCCCTTCGACATGAGCGTCGCCTACCAGGACGACGACCATGCGAGCAGCGCGACAGCAAAAACCGAAAACGCCTTCATCGGCGTCGGCTACCAGATCATGAAAACCAAGCTGCTGGCCGGCTACGGCCATGCCGTGACGACGCCGGATGCTGGCCTCAAGACAACGCGCCATGAATGGATGGTCGGCAGCCGCACGGCCGTGACCGGCACCGGCAAGCTGCTGCTCTCCTACGGCGAAGGCAAGACCGAGAACAGCAACCCCGACAACAAGGGCAGCGTCGCCACCATCGGCTGGTTAGAAAGCATTGGCGCCCAATCCGCCGTCTATGCCATCTTCTCCGCCCACAAGAACAGCGCCGGCTCGGCCCTGGTCCCGATGGGCACCAGTTCGGCCGGCAACTACACGGTCAATCCGGGCGATTCAGCTTACGGGCTGGCGCTGGGTTATCAGTACTGGTTCTAAGCTAGAGACCCGGGACGGTAATCGCCGTCCCGGGGAGTTGTATGTATTTGGATGCAGGACATTTTGAAAAGAGAACACTCAGTCTGCTGGAAAGGTTAGTCAAGGTATTTGACGAGAGTGGAATGGTTGTCTTTCCAATGCCCCTTGGGATGAGCGACAACCATTTGAACTTTAGAGAGTCGGTCTGGGCTGCGATTGAAGAACCATTTATTGAGTTTTTCCAGCGCCTCATGGTACTCAAGGGGAGTAAACGTCGTTGTAGCCCCCAAAGTCAGGTCGAGCCCAGAATTTTGTCGCTCCACCAAACGACGAGGGATCTTCTCTGGCGAAGAAAAAAGTATTGGGACAGTTACCAATTGGTGTTCTTCAGCAGTAGCTGTCTCCAACTCCGACTTCGCATGGGCCAAAGAGTTTCTTACGCGAATCAACGACATCAGCCGTTGATATACAAAGTGCTGTTTGTTGATCGAGTAGTTTCCTTCTGTTAGTACGGATACTAAGACGCCAAGCTTTTTGGGTAATGACAGAGTGACCATTGCATCGGCAACCTCCTGTCCGTGCGTCTTTAATGAATGGCAAAACAGTGCATCATTTAGTTTTGCCTCCAGGTATGCCGCACATGTAAGGACATATGGAATGACCAATGATTCAGGGGCATCCAGTGATATGTAGTGCTCGCGAAACTTATTTAGAACATGCCCAAGAGGAGTGCTCTTGATCTCAATAAGTGCAAACTGCTTTGATGTGCTTTGGGCGCTCATTTTGTGAAGGGGCTGGATGATAATGGATAGGCCACGACTGCATTTGTTTCTGTAGCCGGACACTCCTGGTCAAGCACCGAAAAACCTGCGAGCTAGTGCCGACTGCATGTCGCGACGACCATCGATGATCAGGTAGATGACGACCTGGCCGCCGACAACGCGGTAGATAACCCGGTACGGCTTGAAAGCGGTCTGGCGGTACTCAGTGATGCCCAGCGCCGCCAACTCCTTGGGATAGCTGCCCCGCTCAGGGAAATGCGCCAGGCCATCGACGACCTCCATCAACTGATCAAGAACGTAGTTGGCGTTGGCTACGCAGTCGAACTCGGCGATGTAGTCATGGATGGATTCCAAATCCTGTTCCGCCGCCCGAGTGAGCAGAACCTCGTAGCGATGCGGCTTGCCTGGCATCAGTCAGGCGTCCGCTTATTGCGCAGGCGCGCCACTACGTCGGCGACCGGCTTGACTCGCCCCGCTTCGACGTCTTGATTGCCCAGCGCCAAAATCTTGAGCAGTGCCAACGTTTCCTGGGTTTCTTCATAGGACGCGACATCCTGCAGCACGGCCTTGGCTTCGCCGTTTTGGGTGATGACCAAAGGCTCGCGCTGTTCGGACAAATGCGCCAGCACCTCGGCGGCGTTCGCCTTGAGGTAGCTGATCGGCTTGACTTGGGATGAATAGCGCATGGGTTTTTCCTTGGGTGACAGAGGACTTAATATAGTCTTTTTACAGTCCTTGAACAACATTCTGATCAATCCCGAATGCCACGGTCAACCGGAAAAAACGGCCAAAATTGAAATCCTGTCGGCGGCAATTGCCGCCGACTCACCACTGCGCTTCAACCAAATTCGCCGCTCAGATCAACCCGTATTTCTTGAGCTTGTCATGCAGCGTGGTGCGGGCGATTTTGAGGGCTTCGCTGGTGCGGGCGATGTTGCCTTCCTGGCGGGTGAATTCGTCGGCGACGAGGCCGCGTTCGTAGTTTTCGACGGCTTCGGTCAGCGATTGGGCGGCGCCGCTGCCGGTGGCCATGGCGTCGCGGCCGATGCCGAGGGCGTGGCAGTCGGCGGCGTTGCGCAGTTCGCGGATGTTGCCCGGCCAGTCTTGCGCCATGAGGCGGCGCAGGTATTCAGAGGTGAGCGGGGGCGGCGGGCGGTTGTAGCGTTTGGCGGCGTGGAGCAGGAATTCGTCGTAGAGAGCCGGGATGTCTTCGCGCCGTTCGCGCAGCGGGGGCAGTTCGATGCGCACGACGTTGAGGCGGTAGTAGAGGTCGGCGCGGAATTTTCCGTGGTCGGAAAGCAGCTTGAGGTCTTCCTTGCTGGCGGCGACGACGCGACAGGAGACGGGGATTTGCTGGTTCGAGCCGAGGCGTTCGATAACCCTTTCCTGCAGGACGCGGAGCAGCTTGATCTGCATGTTGACCGGCATCGATTCGACTTCGTCGAGGAAGAGCGTGCCGCCGCTGGCGTACTCGATCTTGCCGATGCGGCGTTTCTGGGCGCCGGTGAAGGCGCCCGGCTCGTGGCCGAAGAGTTCGCTGTCGAGCAGGTTGTCGGACATGCCGCCGCAATTGAGCGCGACGTAATTCTGCTGGCCGGGATGGCTGAGGTCGTGCAGGCAGCGGGCGACCATTTCCTTGCCGGTGCCGGTTTCGCCGAAGATCAGCACGTCGACCGCGGCCCCGGCGACATCGAGGATCAGCTGGCGGACCTTGGCCATTTGCGGCGAACGGCCGATGAGGCGCGATTCGAGGCTGTCGCGATGGTCGAGCCGGCGGCGCAGGGCGTCGACTTCGAGGACGAGTTCGCGCTTTTCCAGCGCCCGGCGAACGACGTCGACCAGATCGCTGGTCGAGAACGGTTTCTGCATGAAGTCGTAGGCGCCGCTGCGCATGGCCTCGACGGCCAGCGTGACGTCGCCGTGACCGGTGATGATGATGACCGGCAGGTCGGCGTCGAGCTCGACAACCCAGCGCAGGAGCGCCATGCCGTCGATGCCGGGCAAGCGCATGTCGGTGACGACGATGCCCGGGTAGCCGGCGCGCAGGCGGCGCTGCGCTTCTTCGGCCGAGTCCACGGCATCGACGGTGATGCCGGCCAGTTGCATGGCCTGCTCGCAGCCGAGGCGGACATTGGGGTCGTCTTCGACAAGCAGGACGGAGAGTTCGGGCTTCATGACAACCCCTTTTCGGGCGAGGTGGTGGCCGGCGGCACGGCCGGCAGCAGGATGACGAAACGGGCGCCGCCGCCGGGCGCCGGGCCGGCCAGCAGGTCGCCGCCGAAATCGCGCAGGATGTCGCGCGAAATGGTCAGGCCAAGGCCGAGGCCTTCGCCCGGCTGCTTGGTGGTGAAGAAGGGTTCGAACAGGTGTTCGAGCGCTTTTTCGGTGAAGCCGAAGCCGCTGTCGCTGACGGCCAGGGCAAGCTGGCCGGAGCTGGCGCGGTCGGCGCTGAACGTCAGGCGACGTTCCGGCTCGTCGGCCATGGCGTCGATGGCGTTGCCGATCAGATTGACCAGCACCTGTTGCAGGCGGTTCTGGTCGCACCAGGCGATTTCCGATTTTGGGCCAAAATTCCGGTTGACCGTGACATTCATCTTTTTCAGCCGGGCGTCGAACAGGAACAGCGCCGCATCGACCGCCTGCGCCACGTCGACCGCCACCGAGACGGCCGGCGACTTGCGGGCGAAAGTCTTGAGCGGCGTGATGATGCCGCCGGCCTGCTCGGCCAGCTGGCCGACGATGCCAAGATTCTTTTCGGCCGTGGCGAGGTCGCCGCGATGCATGAATTCGACGGCATTGGCCGACAGGGTGCGGATGGCGCCGAGCGGCTGGCTGAGTTCATGGGTGATGCCGGTCGCCATCTGGCCGAGCACGGCGAGCTTGGCGGCCTGGACCAGTTCGTCCTGGGCGGCGCGCAGGGTCTGTTCGGCGCGCTGGCGTTCGGCGACTTCGCGTTGCAAGCCGGTGACGGCTTCGGAGAGGTCGGCGGTGCGCGCCGCGACATTGCGTTCCAGTTCCTGGTTGGCCTGTTCGAGCATGGCGCGCGCCTCCTCGCGACCGCGGGCGAGGCGCCGGCGCTGACTGAGGAAGGCCAGCCAGAGCAGGAAACAGCCGATGGCCGCGGCGGCCAGTGCGGCGTGGGTCGAGGCCTGGACGAAAACCGGACGCAGGTCGGAAAAAACGACGATGCGCCAGGCCGTTCCCGGCAGGTGGCGGCTCAGGGCGAGGTAGGACTTGGCGCCCTGCAGCGGGCCGGGATCGGGCTTGAGCTGGCGCGACAGGCGGACAACGGTGCCCTCCTGCGCGGCGTCGATGGCGATGTCGAGCGAAGTGACGCCGAGCGGCTGGCCGGCGAACTGCTCCTGGCTGATGCGCGCCAGCACGGCCGGGTTTTGCGGCTGCAGCGTGGCGTAGCGCCATTCGGGTGGCGAGGCGAGGAGCACGATGCCGTTGGCGTCGACGATCAGGGCCGGCGCCTCCTGGCCGAGCCAGCGCCGCTCCAGCTCGTGCAGGCTGGATTTGACGACGGCGACGCCGATCACCTTCCAGTCCTGCTGTTCGTCGCGGATGGGCAGCGCGAAGAAATAGCCCGGCTCCTGGCGCACGTTGTCGACGGCGTAATGTCGGCCCGGCGTCCCGGCGACGGCGTCGCGAAACAGCGGGATATTGGAAAGATCGGCGCCGAGCAGGTTGTCGGAGAATATCCAGTCGCTCGAAGCGACGACCCGCCCGCTGGTGTCGAGCACGAAAATCGCCGGCCCGCCGAGATGGTCGTTGAGTTTTTGCAGGAAGCGGTTGGCCGTGGCCTGCAGCGCATCGCGTCGCTCGGCCGGGGCGCGCAGCAGGGCCAGAACGTCCGGATTGAGCTCGACGGCGCTGGGGATCGAGGCGTGCCGCGTCACTTCGCTGTCGATGGCGGCAGCCAGAATATCGAGCTGGTGGCTGGCCTCGTCACGCATCTGGTTGAAGCCCTGCTTCTCGGAAGCCCGGTAGGCAAACAGCGCAGTGACCAGGATCAGCACCAGCACTGCCGCCACCCCGAGCACGCGATGGGGCTTGGTCAGGGAGATCGGGATGGGCTGGCGGGCGTCGGGCATGATCAGATCGGGAATGAGTGCTTCATTGTAAGTTGGGAAACCTCCCAAACGCGGCGGCAGGCGAGCGATTCGGCACGCTCAGATACCGGCCATGAAACTGCGGATGCCCGAACCGACGAACTGGACGCCGATGCAAATGAGCAGGAATCCGGTCAGGCGGGCGACGACATTGATGCCCTCCGCCCCCAGCCGGCGCGACGCCCAGCGCGCCGAACGCAGGACCAGCCAGATCAGCAGGCAGGTCGCGGCGATGCTCGCTACCGTCGCCGCATAGGCCGTCAAACGCTGCATGCCGCCGGTCAGTTCGGCGATCTCGCTGGAAATCCCGATCACCGTGGCCAGCGCCCCCGGACCTGCAATGCCCGGCATGGCCAGCGGAAAGAAGGCGAAGCTGCCGCTGCCGCCGACCAGCGCCGCGTCGCTCGTGCCGAACAGCATGCGGTAGCCGATCAGCGCCACGGTCAGGCCGCCGGCGATGCGCAGGGCGCCGAAGGAAATGCCGAAAGCCTCGAGGATGAAGACGCCGGCGAACAATCCCACGGTCAACAGCAAAAAACCGTAAAAACAGGCCTGCCGCGCTTCCCGGGAGGCGACACCAAGCTCGACATCGGTCGCCAGCGTGAGGAAGACGGGAATCTTCGAGAGCGGGTTGGTGATCGTCGCCAGGCTGACCAGTCCGCCGAGGAAGAAGCTGATCGCCAGCCGGTTCAGGCTATCGTCCATGGGCGGCTGACTCGTGGTGCTCAGTGATGCAGGATCTTGGCGAGGAAGTTCTGCGCCCGCTGCGAACGCGGATTGGCGAAGAAGGTTTCCTTGCTGTCGTCCTCGACGATGGCGCCCTGGTCCATGAAGATCACCCGGCTGGCGACGCGCTTGGCGAAGCCCATTTCGTGCGTCACGCACATCATGGTCATGCCTTCCTGGGCCAGTTCGGTCATGACGTCGAGCACTTCATTGACCATTTCCGGATCGAGCGCCGAGGTCGGCTCGTCGAACAGCATGCAGATCGGGTCCATGGCCAGCGCCCGGGCGATCGCCACGCGCTGTTGCTGGCCGCCGGAAAGTTGCCCGGGGAACTTGTCGGCCTGCGCCTTGAGGCCGACGCGGTCGAGCAGCTTGAGGCCCTTGTCCATCGCCTCGTCCTGACTGCGCTTGAGCACCTTGACCTGGGCGATGGCCAGGTTCTGGGTGATGCTCATGTGCGGGAACAGCTCGAAATTTTGAAAGACCATGCCGACCTGGGCGCGTAGCTTGGACAGGTTGGTCTTCGGGTCGCCGACCGAAATGCCGTTGACGACGATTTCGCCGGCCTGGAAGGGCTCGAGGCCATTGACGCACTTGATCAGCGTCGATTTGCCCGAGCCGGACGGGCCGCAGACGACGATGACCTCGCCCTTGCTGACCGAGGTGGTGCAATCCTTGAGCACCTGGAAGCTGCCGTAATGCTTGCTGACGTTGGCAATCTTGATCATGGGAATCTCCTGGCGGCGGCCATCAGGCCGGGTGGTATTTTTTCTGGAGGCGCTTCACGATCTGCGAAGCGGAGAAGCAGATGACGAAATAGACGGCACCGGCAAAGAGCAGCAGCTCGACCAGCCGGCCATCGCGGTCGCCGACCTTGTAGGCGGCACCGAAGAAGTCGGCGAGGGCCGAGACATAGACCAGCGAGGTGTCCTGGAAGAGGATGATGGCCTGCGTCAGGAGCAGCGGCACCATGTTGCGGAAGGCCTGCGGCAGCACGACGAGGCGCATGGCCTGGGCGTAGTTCATGCCGAGTGCCGAGGCGGCGGCAATCTGCCCCTTCGGCACACTCTGGATGCCGGCGCGGATGATCTCGGAGTAATAGGCCGCTTCGAACAGGGCAAAACCGGCCATGGCCGAAGACAAACGCAAGTCCGTCCCCTTCGGAATGTTGAATAGCTGCCCGACAAATTCCGGCACGATCAGGAAGAACCAGAGCAGCACCATGACCAGCGGCACAGCGCGGAACAGGTTGACGTAGCCGGCGGCGAACCACGACAGCGGCTTGACCGACGACAGCCGCATCATGGCGAGCAGGGTGCCCCAGACGATGCCGATGATCACCGCCTGGGCGGTGATGACCAGCGAAATCTTCATGCCGTCCCAGAGGAAGGGCAAGGCGCCGGGGATGGAGGACCAGTCGAATTCGTAAGTCATTATTTGCCTCCGATATAGCCGGGCACGGCGATGCGCTTCTCGAAGCGGTGCATCAGGGTCATCACGGTGACGTTGATGATGATGTAGGACAGCGTCACGGCAATGAAGGACTCGTAGGGCTGCGCCGTGTAATCGACCAGCTGGCGGCCCTGAGCGGCCAGTTCAAGGAGGCCGATAGTCGAGCAGACGGCGGAGTTCTTAAAGATGTTGAGAAACTCCGAAGTCAGCGGCGGCACGACGAGGCGGAAGGCCATCGGCAGCATCACGAAACGGTAGGTCTGCGGCAAGGTCAGGCCGAGGGCCAGACCGGCGTTCTTCTGGCCTCGGGGCAGCGAATTGATGCCAGCGCGCACCTGCTCGGCGACGCGGGCGCTGGTGAACAGGCCGAGGCAGACCATCGAGGCAAGAAACTGCTGGAACACCGGGTTGGATTGCTTGTAGGCATTGCCGATACTGGCCGGCAAGAGTTCGGGCAGCACGAAATACCAGATGAACAGTTGCACGAGCAACGGCACGTTGCGGAACAGCTCGACGTACGCGGTGGCGATGCCGGCCAGCGTCTTGTTCGGCACCGTGCGCAGAACGCCGACCAGCGCGCCGAGCAGCAGCGCCACAACCCAGGCGCTCAGGGACAGCGCGATGGTCATTTTGAAGCCGGTGATCATCCAGCCCAGATAGGTGTCGTCCCCGCTCGCACTTGGCTGCAGGAAGATACCCCAGTTCCATTGGTAACCCATGACGGTCTCCTCGAGGAGTTTTGATTGCCCCCTCCCCCGCGGGCGGGAGAGGGGCCGGGGAGACTTATTCGAAAGCCTTGTCGTTCGGTGCCTTGAAGGCGGCCTTCATTTCGTCCGAGAGCGGCATGTTGAGGTTCAGGCCCTTGGGCGGAATCGGATTGAGGAACCACTTGGTGTAGATTTTCTCGGCGTCGCCCGAGGTCAGGGCCTTGGTCAGCGCGGCATCGACCACTTTCTTGAAGCCCGGGTCGTCCTTGCGCAGCATGCAGCCGTAGGCCTCCTTCGACTGGGCGGTGCCGGTGACGATCCAGTCGCCCGGCTTGCGCGCCTTGGCCATTTCGCCGTAGAGCAGCGCGTCATCCATCATGAAGGCGACGGCGCGGCCGGTTTCGAGGGTCAGGAAAGCTTCGCCGTGATCCTTGGCGGAGATGACTTTCATGCCCATATTCTTGTCTTCGTTCATCTTGCGGATCAGGCGCTCGGAGGTGGTGCCGGCGGTGGTCACCACGTTCTTGCCAGCGAGATCGGCGAAGTCCTTGATGCCGGAATCCTTCTTGGTCATCAGGCGGGTGCCGATGACGAAAATGCTCGTCGAGAAACCAACCTGCTTCTGGCGTTCGAGGTTGTTTGTGGTCGAGCCGCACTCGATGTCGACCGTGCCATTCTGGATCAGCGTGATGCGATTGGCCGAGGTCACCGGCATCAGGCGGGTATCGACCTTGGCCAGCTTGAGTTCGCTCTTGATGCTATCGACGACCTTGAGCATCAGTTCATGCGAGTAGCCGATGACCTGCTGCTTGTCGTCGTAATACGAAAACGGAATTGACGATTCACGATGACCCAGCGTGATGCTGCCGGTTTCCTTGATCTTTTTGAGAGTGGCGGATTCCTGGGCGTGGGCCGGCAAAGCGGCAGCGGAGCTCAGGGCGGTGGCAAGTGCGGCAGCAATGGCAAATCGGTTCATGTTGTCTCCTGGTTTTGAAGAAGCCGTTCCCCGGCTCCGTTGGCGTTTACTACGCAGCTAGCGTGCCAGCAAAAACGACGGCACACAAAATCACAAAACAATGATTTATAAAGCATTTTCTCACACAGGGCACACCAGAATATCGGAATTCCGACACCTGACGGGAAGCCCCCTCGGAATTCCGACATCTCGACCGACTCAAGCGGTGGACACAAAAAAGCCGCCCATGTTCAGGCGGCTCTTCTAGCGTGGCTGACAGCGGCGATCAATCGACCCGCGTATCGAGCCCCTGCTCGGCCAGTTCGGCGGCGCGCAGCACGGCGCGAGCCTTGTTCTGGGTTTCGATCCATTCCGAATGCGGGTCGGAGTCTGCAACGATGCCGGCACCGGCCTGAACATAAAGCTGCTTGTTCTTGACGACGGCCGTGCGAATGGCGATGGCGATGTCCATGTCGCCATGGAAGCCGAGGTAGCCGACGGCACCGGCGTAGATGCCGCGCTTGACCGGCTCGAGCTCATCGATGATTTCCATGGCCCGCACCTTCGGCGCGCCGGACACGGTGCCGGCCGGGAAGGTGGCCTTCAGCACGTCGAGCGCATCGAGCCCCGGTTGCAGGCGGCCTTCGACGTTGGAAACGATGTGCATGACGTGCGAGTAGCGCTCGACGATCATGTTTTCGGTAAGCTTGACGGTGCCAACTTTGGCGACGCGGCCGCAGTCGTTGCGGCCGAGGTCGAGCAGTTGCGTGTGTTCGGCGCGCTCCTTTTCGTCGGCCAGCAGTTCGGCGGCCAGCGCGGCATCCTCTTCCGGCGAGGCACCGCGTTTGCGCGTACCGGCAATCGGCCGCACGGTAACGCGGTCGCCTTCGAGGCGGACGAGAATTTCCGGCGAGGCGCCGACAACATGAAAATCCTCGAAATCGAAGTAGAACATGTAGGGCGACGGATTTAGGCTGCGCAGGGTGCGGTAAAGCGCCAGCGGGCTGGCGCCGAAAGGCTTGGTCATGCGCTGCGACAGCACGACCTGCATGACGTCGCCTTCGGTGATGTAGTCCTTGGCCTTGAGCACGGCTTTCTTGAACGCGGCTTCGCCGAAAACCGAGACAGCCGGCTCGGAATGCACCGGCTTTTCGCTCGGGATGACGACCGGCATGCGCAGCTTGGCGAGCAGTTCCATGAGCCGCGCCCGCGCCTTCTGGTAGGCGGCAGGAAAGCCGGGTTCGGCGAAGACGACCAGCGTCAGCTTGCCGGACAGGTTGTCGACGACGGCGATTTCTTCGGAGAGCAGCAGGCCGATGTCGGGCGTGCCGATGTCGTCCGGCTTGTGGGTGCGCGTCAGCTTGGTTTCGACGTAGCGGATGGTGTCGTAGCCGAAGCAGCCGACCAGGCCACCGCAGAAGCGCGGCAGACCGGCCTGTGGCGCGGCGCGGAAGCGCTCCATGAATTTGCCGATGAATTCGAGCGGGTTGGTGTCGTCCTCGCGCTCGGCCACCCGGTTGCCGGTCAGCACCATGACCTGGTGGCCATTGACGACGATGCGCGTCTGGGCGGCGAGGCCGATGATCGAGTAGCGGCCGAAACGCTCGCCGCCCTGCACCGATTCGAGCAGGTAGGTGTAGGGCGCGTTGGCCAGTTTGAGGTAGATCGACAGCGGCGTGTCGAGGTCGGCAAACGTTTCCAGCGTAACGGGAATACGGTTGTAGCCTTGCGCGGCGAGCGCGTTGAATTCGGTTTCAGTCATGGGGAAGCCTCGAAAATGACAGGGTGTTGCGGTCTGGAGCGTTGCGCCGCGAGGGCGCGCGAAAGGAGATCAGGGGCGCCAGCGACGCCAACCTTGCCATTCGTTCCAGAGTTGCAGAGTCGTCATTTGTGTTTGAGGTCTTGAAAAGTGAGTGCTTGCCGGTAGGCGACAAGCAAATCGGATACTAGCGCATCGCAATCTGCGCTGTCCACCGGCTTGCCTTCGTTGTAACCGTAGGGCACGCAGAAGGTTGGCGAACCGGCGGCGCGGGCCGACAGGATGTCGTTTTCCGAGTCGCCGATATGCAGATTGCGGTCCGGCCGCACGTTGAACAGGCGGCAGGCGTGCAGGATGGGCTCGGGGTGCGGCTTCTTGTGGGCAGTCGTATCGCCGGAAACAACCACGTCGAAATAGTCGGCCAGCCCCATGCGGTCGAGCAGTTGCTCGGTGAACATGCCCGGCTTGTTGGTGACGACGCCCATCTTGAGGCCGCTGGCTTTCCAGGCATCCAGACCGTCGAGAACACCTTCGTAAATTTGGCAAAATTTCCCGTTGACCGTGGAATAGTGGCGTTTGAAGGATTCGATGGCGGCGTGCAGTTGCTCATCCGTCGGCGGATGCTCGTGCGTCAGGCAGCGCTCGACGAGGACCGCCATGCCCTTGCCAACGAAGCTGTGCACCTCAGCCTGCGACCGCGGCGGGGCGCCGACTTCGTCGAGCATCAGGCGACAGGCCTCGGCCAGATCGGCGACGGTGTCGAGCAGCGTGCCGTCGAGGTCAAAAGTTACGGATTCGAAGTGCATCAGACTTTCCCCAGTTCCGCGCGCAAGGCGCCGATGATCGAATCGTAGCGATGCGGGTCGCTGTCCTTTCCTGCCCCATAGACGGCTGAGCCGGCGACGAAGGCGTCAACACCGGCGCGGGCGATCTCGGCGATGTTGGCGGTGTTTACGCCGCCGTCGATTTCCAGACGGATGCGCCGGCCGCTTTCCTTTTCATAGGCGTCGAGCTTGGCCCGCGCCTGCTTCGCCTTGGCCAGCGTGCCGGGAATGAATTTCTGGCCGCCGAAGCCGGGGTTCACGCTCATGAGCAGGATGACATCGATCTTGTCGAGGACATAATCCATGTAATCGAGCGGGGTCGCCGGATTGAAGACCAGCCCGCCTTTACAGCCGGCTTCACGAATCAGCGACAGGCTGCGGTCGACGTGATCCGATGCTTCCGGGTGAAAAGTGATGATATTGGCCCCGGCCTTGGCAAAATCGGGGATGATGCGATCTACCGGCTTGACCATCAGATGCACATCGATCGGCGCCGTGGTGCACGGGCGAATCGCCTCGCACACCAAGGGCCCGATGGTCAGGTTGGGAACATAATGGTTGTCCATCACGTCGAAGTGAATCCAGTCGGCGCCCGAGGCAATGACGTTGGCCACCTCTTCGCCCAATTTGGCGAAATTGGCGGACAGAATGCTCGGCGCGATGACGTAATCTTTGGCTGACATGATGTTTCCCTGAACAAAAACAGATAGACGAAATTATCCCATGCCCGACACCGACAAGTACCAAATCGAAATTCACCCCATGCCGCAGTACATCGCTGAGCAGTCCGACCCGGAAAATGACCGCTACATCTTTGCCTACACGATCACTATCAAGAACGTCGGCAGCGTGCCGGCCCAGCTCGTCTCGCGGCACTGGATCATCACTGACGGCAACAACGAGGTGCAGGAAGTGCGCGGCCTCGGCGTCGTCGGCAAGCAGCCGCTGCTGCAGCCGGGCGAGAGCTTTCAATACACCAGCGGCTCATCGCTGACGACGGCGATCGGCACGATGAAAGGCACTTACCAGATGGTGGCCGAGGACGGCACGCATTTCGAAGCCGAAATCCCCGAATTCGTCCTGGCCAGCCCGCGCGCCCTGCATTGAGCCTCAAGCACAGCTATACGCTGATCGCCCCGTTCTACGACGCGGCGATTGCCCGGGCCACGCATGCCGCCCGGGCGCGCAGCCTGTCGGCTCTGCCGAAGGAGGCCGGAAAAGTGCTGCTGGCCGGCGTCGGCACCGGGCTAGACCTGCCCCACCTGCCGCCGCAACACCATTACGTCGGCCTCGACTTCAATCAGGCCATGCTGCGCCGCGCCCTGCCCCGGGCCAGCCACGTCGATTTCGCGCCGGTGCAGGGCGACGCCCAGTGCCTGCCGTTTGCCGACGCTTCATTCGACTGCGCGGTTTTGCACCTGATTCTGGCTGTCGTGCCGCAACCGGCACATTGCTTTGCGGAGATCGAACGCGTCCTCAAACCCGGCGGGCTGGTGCTCGTTTTCGACAAGTTTTTGCGCCGGGGGCAGCCTGCCATTCTGCGCCGGCTGATCAACCCGCTGGTAAGCCGGGTGGCGACCCGTCTCGATGTGGTTTTTGAAGATTTACTCAGCGAAACCTCCAGCCTGGTGCTGGAGCATGACCAGTCAGCCCTGGTCGGCGGCTGGTTCCGGATGATCAGGCTCAGGAAGCTCTGAAGGTGGCGGCACGGGCGGCACCTCCGGTTCGTCCTTGCCCAGTGCGTCCTCGATCCAGGCCAATGTCAGGGTGTAGGTGACGGCCAGCACGACCGGGCCAACAAAGATGCCGATCAGCCCGAAACTCAACATGCCGCCAATAACGCCGGCGAAAATCAGCAGCAGCGGCAGATCGGCACCGCGCCGGATGAGCATCGGGCGCAGGAAGTTGTCGAGATTGCCGACAATCAGGCTCCAGATCAGCAAACCCGTCGCCCAGCCTGTATCGCCGGTCCAGTACATCCAGCCGGCGGCCGGCAGCAAAATCAGCAAGGGCCCAACCTGGGCGATGCACAGCATGAGCATGACGGCAGAGAGCAGCGAGGCGAACGGCACGCCAGCGACGGCCAGCCCGATACCGCCGAGCACGGTCTGCACGATGGCCGTGACGCCAACCCCGAGCGCCACGCCACGAATCGCCTGACCGGCCAGAATGATAGAGTTTTCGCCACGCTCGCCGGCCAGCCGGCGGCCAAAACGCCGCGCCATGCGCGCCCCGGTTTCTCCGCTGGAATAGAGAATGGCGGCAATCGTCACGACCAGCAGAAACTGGATCAGCATGCCACCGACACCACCGACCTGAGCGAGCACCCACTTTCCCGTATCGGCCGCATAGGGCGTCACCTTGGCGACAATGCCAGTGGCACCTGCCGCATCGAGCTGCGCCCATCCTGCAGCAATGCGCTCACCAACCAGCGGTACCGCTTTGACCCAGGTCGGCGGCGGCGGAAGGCCGTTGGCAGCAAACGATTTGCCTGCTGCGGTCAACTGCTCGGAATGGTCAAAAATGGTGTCGATCGCCAGCCATAGCGGCAAGACAAGCAGAAGCAACATGGCCAGCGACATGATCGCCACCGCCGGCCCACGCCGATTGCCCAGCCGCGCTTCCAGCGACCTGAACAGCGGCCAGGTGGCGACCACGATCATCACCGCCCAGACGGTTGCCGCCAGGAATGGCAGCAAGACCCAGACCGACAGGCCGATCAGCCCGAGGATGCAGAGGATGGCCAGCGTATTGCGGGCCAGGTCGCGGCGGATTTCAGTCATTTTGTTTCGATTCCGAAAAGGAATCAGCTGCGGTAGTCGGCGTTGATCTTGACGTAATCGTAGGAAAAATCGCAGGTGTAGACGCTGGCTTTGGCAGCGCCGCGGCCAAGATCAACGCGCACCGTGATTTCAGCCTGCGCCATGACGCGGGCGCCGTCCTCTTCCTTGTAGGCTGCCGCCCGGCCGCCCTGTTCGGCGACCAGAACGTCATCAAGCCAGACCTTGACGCCATCGACGTCGAGATCGGCGATGCCGGCGTAGCCGACGGCCGCCAGAATGCGGCCGAGATTGGGGTCGGAGGCGAAGAAGGCCGTCTTGACCAGCGGCGAGTGGCCGATGGCGTAGCCGACCTTGCGACACTCTTCGATATCCTTGCCACCCTGGACGGCCACGGTGATGAACTTGGTAGCACCCTCGCCGTCACGCACGATGGCCTGGGCCAGTTCGACCGAGACGGCGATGATCGCCGCCTTGACCTCGGCCCAGCCGGCATCGCTTTCAGCGGCGAAGCTGGCGCCGGACTGGCCGGTGGCGATCATCACGTAGGAATCGTTGGTCGACGTATCGCCATCGACGGTGATGCAGTTGAACGAGGCATCGGCCGCTTCCTTGACCAACTTGTCGAGCAGGGGCTGGGCGATACCGGCGTCGGTGGCGAGGAAACCGAGCATGGTCGCCATGTTCGGCCTGATCATGCCGGCGCCCTTGGAGACTCCCGAAATAGTCACTTTTTTCCCGTTGACCGTAACAATCCGCGAAGCGGCCTTGGCGACCGTATCGGTGGTCATGATGCCGTGCGCCGCAGCATGCCAGTTATCGGCCTTGAGGTCGGCGAACACCGCCGGCAAGCCGGCCTTGATCCGATCCACCGGCAAGAGCTCGAGAATGACGCCGGTCGAGAAAGGCAGCACCTGCCCGGCCGAAACACCGAGCAATTCGCCGACCGCATCGCAGGTTTCCTGCGCCGCCTGACGCCCCGGCTCGCCGGTCCCGGCGTTGGCGATGCCAGTATTGACTACCAGCGCACGGATTTCATTGCCGGCCGCCAGATGCTTGCGGCAAATCTGCACCGGCGCGGCGCAGAAACGGTTCTGCGTAAATACGCCGGCAACGGTGCAACCTGCATCGAGCGCGACGAGCGTCAGGTCGCGACGGTTTTTCTTGCGGATTTCGGCCTCGGCGACACCGAGACGAACCCCGGCAACCGGGAAAAGTTGATCGGCAGCGGGGGTAGCGTAATTGACAGGCATTCTCATGGCTCCAAAAGCATCAAGGCACCTCGCGGGTGCCTTGGGGGGAATCAGCAAAAATCAGGACAGTTTTCCGTGGCAGTGCTTGTATTTCTTGCCCGAACCGCAGGGACAGGGATCGTTGCGCCCAACCTTCGGCCCGCTATCGGCCGGCTGTTGTGGCTGCGCCTCGTCAGCATCACCCAGCGCCTCGTCAAAACCGGCATGTTGATACTGGACGTTCTGCACATCGGCGTGCGGGGCGGTTTCCTCAACGTCTTCCGGGGTGCGGATCTGCACGGTGAAGACGATGCGGGTAACTTCCTTGCGCACGAGGTCGAGCAGACCTTCGAACAACTCGAAGGCTTCGCGCTTGTACTCCTGCTTCGGGTTCTTCTGGGCGTAACCGCGCAGATGGATGCCCTGACGCAGATGGTCGAGCGCCGCCAGATGTTCGCGCCAATGGCTGTCGAGGCTCTGCAACATGACATTGCGCTCGAACTGCTGGAAGTTGGTCGCGCCGACCAGTTCAACCTTGGCCCGATAGGCTTCGTCGGCTTCCTTGGTGATACGGGCGAGGATTTCCTCGTCGGACAGCGTCGGCTCATCCTTGAACCACTGGGCAACCGCGGCATTGATCTGCAGCTCGGTGGCCAAAGCGCTCTCTAGCCCTTCCATGTCCCACTGCTCCTCGACCGATTCGGCCGGCACGTAGGTGCGGAAGACATCGGCGATGACGCTCTGGCGCATGGCGGTGATGGTTTCGGAAATATCGTCCGTTTCCAGCAGTTCATTGCGCTGCTGGTAGATCACCTTGCGCTGGTCGTTGGAGACATCGTCGTACTCCAGCAACTGCTTGCGAATGTCGAAGTTGCGGGCTTCGACCTTGCGCTGTGCGGATTCCAGCGAGCGTGTGACGAGCGGATGCTCGATCGCTTCGCCTTCCGGCATTTTGAGCTTGTCCATGATGGCGCGCAGACGCTCGCCGGCAAAGATGCGCAACAACGGATCATCGAGCGACAGATAGAAACGCGAGGAACCGGCATCGCCCTGACGACCGGCCCGGCCGCGCAACTGGTTGTCGATACGGCGCGATTCGTGACGCTCGGAGCCGATGATATGCAGACCACCAGAGGCCAGCACGGCATTGTGCACTTCCTGCCACTCAGCCTTCATCGCGGCAGCTTTCTGCTCCCGTTCGGCAACCGGCAGCGACTCGTCATCACGAATGGCCGCGAGCGGCTTCTCGATATTGCCGCCAAGCACGATGTCGGTACCGCGACCAGCCATGTTGGTGGCGATGGTGACCATCCCCGGTCGACCGGCCTGGACGACGATTTCCGCTTCGCGGGCATGCTGCTTGGCGTTCAGGACCTGATGCGGCAGCTTTTCCTTGTCGAGCAGACCGGAAAGCAGTTCGGAAGCCTCGATCGAGGTCGTCCCGACCAGCACCGGCTGGCCGCGTTTGGCGCAATCCTTGATGTCGGCAATGATCGCCGTGTGCTTCTCGTCGGCGGTCTTGTAGACCAGATCGTTCATGTCCTTGCGGACCATCGGCCGATGAGTCGGGATGACCACCGTTTCGAGACCGTAGATCTGGTGGAATTCGTAAGCTTCGGTATCGGCCGTGCCGGTCATGCCGGCCAGCTTGTTGTACATGCGGAAGTAATTCTGGAAGGTGATCGAGGCCAGCGTCTGGTTCTCGGCCTGGATTTTCACGCCTTCCTTGGCTTCGACGGCCTGATGCAGGCCATCGGACCAGCGGCGCCCCGTCATCAAGCGACCGGTAAATTCGTCGACAATGACCACTTCGTCGTTCTGCACGACGTAATGCTGGTCCTTGTGGAAGAGGGTCATGCCGCGCAAGGCGGCATTGAGGTGGTGCATCAGCGTGATGTTGGCGGCGTCGTAAAGGCTGGTGCCTTCCTTGAGCAAGCCATGTTCGGCCAGCAACTGCTCAGCGTGCTCGTAACCGGCTTCCGACAGGTGAACCTGATGGCCCTTCTCGTCAACCCAGTAATCGCCCGCGTCTGCTTCTTCCATCGCCCGCGTCAGGTTGGGAACGACGTCCTTCATGCGCAGATAGAGATCAGTGTGGTCTTCGGCCTGTCCGGAAATGATCAGCGGCGTGCGGGCTTCGTCGATCAGGATCGAGTCAACCTCGTCGACGATGGCGAAGTTCAGCGTGCGCTGCACGCGCTCGCCGGCCGTATAGACCATGTTGTCACGCAGGTAATCAAAGCCGAATTCGTTGTTGGTGCCGTAGGTGATGTCGGCGGCGTAGGCGGCCTGCTTGGCCTCGTGATCCATCTGCGACAGATTGACACCAACGGTCAGACCGAGGAAACGGTGCAGTCGCCCCATCCAGTCAGAGTCGCGGGTGGCCAGGTAGTCATTGACCGTAATGACGTGGACGCCCTTGCCGGAAATCGCGTTGAGGTAGGCCGGCAGCGTACCGACCAGCGTCTTGCCTTCACCGGTGCGCATTTCGGCGATTTTACCGTCATGCAGCACCATGCCGCCGATCATCTGAACATCGAAGTGACGCATGCCGAGAGCGCGGACGCCGGCTTCGCGAACTACCGCAAAAGCCTCCGGCAGCAGCGCGTCAAGCGATTCGCCGTTGGCGTGGCGCTGGCGGAACTCGTCCGTCTTGGCGCGCAATGCCTCATCGCTGAGTGCCTGCATGGCCGGTTCAAACGCATTGATGCGCTTGACTGCCTGAGAATATTGTTTGATCAGCCGGTCGTTGCGGCTGCCGAAAATCTTTTTGAGTAGGCCGGATATCATCGCGATGGAATAGTGTTTGCGCAGTGCGGCAAAACGACGATTCTAACACGCCCCCATGACCCGATGATGACGACCTAAATCAAGGGGACTCGTGACAACTTAACGGCGCTTGACCAAGGCGTATTCGTCACCCTGCTTGAGAAAGTGGGCCGGATTCTGGGCAACGCCCAGCATGCGAACCTCAAAATGCAGATGTGGGCCGGTCGACCGCCCGGTCGTGCCAACGGCACCAATCTGGCTGCCGCGCTTGATCAGACTGCCGGCCAGAACATCCATGCGCGAAAGATGAGCATAGCGGGAAGTCAGCCCCTCGCCATGATCGACTTCGATCAGATTGCCGTATTCGGGATGATAAGCCGCCGACAGGACGACGCCGTCAGCTGCGACAACAACCGGCGTGCCGGTCTCGGCAGAAAAATCCATGCCTTCGTGCATCGAACGCAGGCCGGCAATCGGATCGTTGCGATGACCGAACGGCGACCCTAGGGCAGCATTCTTGACAGGCAAGATCGTTGGCAACAGACGGTCCTTGACCCGCTTTTCAAGCAGCTTGAATTCTAGGAAAGCAAGGTCATCGCTACGCTGCTCGACCTGACCGGCCAGTCGATCGATCTCACGCTGGAGCTCTATGGCCGACATCGGTGCAGCAACATATGGCCCGCCCTGACCAAGCTTGACCACTTCGGCCACCGGCGGCCGCTTGATCCCGACCAATCCGGACATACGCTCACCCAAAGAGTCGAGCTGCATGACCTTGCCCTGCAATTCACCCAGCTTGGTTGCCATCAACTGTAGATTGTTGTTGAGATGCTCCCGCGTCTTCGTTGTCTCCTGCTGCTGCAAGGACAGCATGAGGTCCTCGACCAGTGGCAGACGCAGGTGCACCGACAGCCACGAGAACAGCGCCGAGGTCGAAAACACCAGCGCCACGAAGACGAACAGCGCCATCACCAGATGCCGGGGCATAATGGTGATTGTTCTCGCCGCCTTCAGGTGGCGCGAAACCAGAATAATCTGCATGGAACCTCCAATGTACAAAGGGCCTGAGCACTATCTCGACAAGGACGCCGCCGCCAGCAGGGTCATGGCCCACGCCCGGTTGTTGCTCAAGCTCTCGCGTCGCTTCGAAGCGGTCGCCCCGGCAGGGCTGCGCCACTCGGCTCACGTTGCCAATTACAAGTTGGGGACAATCATTATCCACGCCGATAACGGCGCGGTCGCTGCCAAGATTCGCCAGTTGAGTCAGCGCCTAAGCAACGAGTTATCGAAAGGAGGGGCGGAGTGTAGCGGCATCGAGGTAAAAGTACAACCCCGCCAAATTCCTTCCCAATCAACAAGTTCGACTCAAAAGCCGCTCTCCGACAAGGCAATCGGCATACTGCAATCAACCACCGAAAAGCTACCGGAAGGCCCGCTCAGGAAGGCTCTGGACAATCTGCTGAAGCGCGCCGCTAGAGTGGAATGATCGCCAGGCGCTCGACAAACATCAGCGCAAAAACAACCAGCGCGAAAACGATGCCGTACTTCAAAAGGCGCCAGCTCAGCGCAAGGTAGTAGCGGTTGCCGGTAAAGGTGTAGATAAGCAGGCTGGCGCCAATGCCGATCACAAGAATGGCTGCCAGCAGACGTAGCAGCCACATAGCGGTTTAGGCCGCCGCTTGAGCTAACCAGCGGGTCACGCCACTCGGGGCGTGCTCGGCTTCTTCGAAGGTAGCGATTTCCCAGCAGTCCTGTTGTTCGAGCAGAGCACGGGCCAGCTGGTTGTTCATGGCATGGCCGCCCTTGTGCGACGAATAAGCGGCGAGCAGCGGATGACCAAGCAGGTAGAGGTCGCCAATGGCGTCGAGAATCTTGTGTTTGACGAACTCGTCACCGTAGCGCAGACCGTCCTGATTGAGGACGCGGAACTCGTCGAGAACAATCGCGTTTTCCAGGCCGCCACCGAGGGCGAGGCCGTTTTCACGCAGGTATTCGACTTCCTGCATGAAGCCGAAGGTTCGGGCGCGCGAAACTTCGCGGGTATAGGACTGCTCGGCAAAATCGATTTCCGCCCTTTGGGCTGACTTGTCGATGGCCGGATGGTTGAAAACGATGGAAAACGTCAGTTTATAACCGTCGTAAGGCTCAAAACGCGCCCACTTGTCACCATCGCGAACTTCGATGGGCTTGGTGACGCGAATGAATTTCTTGGCAGCGTTCTGTTCCTCGATGCCAGCGGACTGGATCAGAAAAACAAACGGTGCAGCCGAACCGTCGAGGATGGGCACTTCCGGCGCATCCAGATCGATCCAGGCATTGTCGATGCCGAGGCCGGCGAGGGCCGACATCAGGTGTTCGATGGTACCAACCTTGACTCCGTCCTTTTCGAGACAGGAGCACATGCGCGTATCGCCGACCATGAAAGCCTTGGCGGGGATATCGAGCGGCTCGGGGAGGTCCACGCGACGGAAGACGATGCCGGTGTCCGGAGCTGCCGGGCGCAGGGTCATGTTGACCTTGACACCGCCGTGCAGGCCGACGCCGGAGGCGCGAATGACTGTCTTCAACGTGCGTTGCTTGAGCATGCTAAGTGCTTGAATGATTGGGGAAGGTGACGGATTGTAACACAAGCCGTCACCACCCTTTTTCAGAGAGAGTTTTTGTTACATCAATCCGCCTGCTTGCGCAGGAAAGCCGGAATGTCGTAACGGTCGACACCGCTGTTGGCCAAAGCCTCGACGGTGACGTTGCGCTTGCGGACGACAGCCGGGACATCAGCCATCTGGTTGTAGTCGATGGCCGGGCCATTGGAAAAGGCGACGGCATCGCTGGTCCCGGTAGCCTGAACCAGAACCGGCTGGGTAAACACTTCCGGCTGGCGGGCACGGGCGGCGGCAACCTGGCCGAGACCGGTGGCGACGACAGTGACGCGCAGGGCATCGCCCATCAGCTCGTCATAAACAGCACCGAAGATGATGTGAGCGTCTTCGGCAGCAAAGGCCTTGACGGTGTTCATCACTTCGTTGACTTCCTTCATCTTGAGGCCGCCCTTGGAGGCGGTGATGTTGACCAGCACGCCACGGGCGCCGGACAGGTTGATGCCTTCGAGAAGCGGCGAAGCGACGGCCTGCTCGGCGGCGATACGGGCGCGATCAACACCGGCGGCAGCGGAGGAACCCATCATGGCGCGGCCCATTTCACCCATGACGGTGCGGACGTCTTCGAAGTCGACGTTGACCAGACCCGGGTAGGTAATGATTTCGGCGATTCCGCCAACGGCATTTTTCAGCACGTCGTCGGCGGCGCGGAAGCAATCGTCCACATCGGCGTCGTCGCCCATGACTTCCATGAGCTTGTCGTTGAGGATGACGATCAGTGAATCGACATGCTTGGAGAATTCGGCGATGCCGGCTTCGGCCGACTTCATGCGCTTGTTGCCTTCGAAGCTGAACGGCTTGGTGACCACACCAACAGTCAGGATGCCCATTTCGCGGGCGATTTCGGCGACTACCGGGGCGGCGCCGGTGCCCGTGCCGCCACCCATGCCGGCCGTGATGAAGGCCATGTGGGCACCTTCGAGCGAAGCGCGAATTTCTTCGCGGTGTGCATCGGCCGCTGCCTGGCCGGCTTCCGGCTTGGCACCGGCGCCGAGACCGGTCTTGCCGAGCGACAGCTTGCTCGATGCGGCATTGCGGCTGAGCGCCTGGGCATCGGTGTTGGCGGCGATGAATTCAACGCCGCTGACGCCTTCGCGAATCATGTGCTCGATGGCATTGCCACCAGCACCACCCACGCCGAATACCTTGATGATGGTACCGGCATCTTCGTCTTTCTCGATGATCTCAAACATGATGACTACCTCCTCTGAAAAAACTGTTCAACAACAAATCAAAAATTCTTGGCAAACCACGACTTCATGCCGTCGAAGACGTCCTTGAAGCCCTGCTTTTCCTGGATCTTCTGGCCGCGTTTGCGCTGGGCCTGGGCTTCGAGCAGCAGGCCGTAAGCGGTCGAGAAGCGCGGGCTTTGCACGACGTCGGCCAGGCTGCCGGTGTATTTCGGGTTGCCGAGGCGAACCGGCATGTGAAAGAGCTCCTCGCCCAACTCGACCATGCCGGGCATGACGCTGGCGCCGCCGGTCAGGACGATGCCGGACGACAGCACTTCCTCGAAACCGGCGCGGCGCAGCTCGTTCTGGATCAACTCATAGAGCTCCTCGACGCGCGGCTGGATGACGTCGGCCAGGGCGCGGCGGCTCAGCTTGCGACTCGGCCGGTCATCGACACCGGCAACATCGAGGTTCTCGCTCACGTCAGCCAGTTGCGACAGGGCGCAGCCGTACTTGCACTTGATGTCTTCGGCTTCGCGCGTCGGCGTGCGCAGCGCCATGGCGATGTCGTTGGTGACCTGGTCGCCGGCAATGGGAATCACCGAGGTGTGGCGGATGGCGCCCTGCGTCCACACGGCGATGTCGGTCGTACCGCCGCCGATGTCGATCAGGCAAACGCCAAGGTCCTTTTCGTCCTCGGAGAGCACGGCGTAGCTGGAGGCCAGCGGCTGCAGTACGAGGTCGTTCACTTCCAGACCGCAGCGGCGGACGCACTTGACGATGTTCTGGGCGGCCGAGACGGCGCCGGTGACGATGTGCGTCTTCACTTCGAGGCGCATGCCGCTCATGCCGATCGGCTCGCGGATGCCGTCCTGGCCGTCGATAACGAATTCCTGGGTGAGAATGTGCAGGATTTCCTGATCAGCCGGGATCGGCATTGCCTTGGCGGTTTCGATGACGCGCTCGACGTCGGTCTGGGTGACTTCCTTGTCCTTGATCGCCACCATGCCGTTCGAGTTGAAGCTCTTGATGTGGCTGCCGGCGATGCCGGTATAGACGTTGGTCACCTTGCAGTCGGCCATCAGCTCGACTTCCTGGACGACCCGGCTGATGGTGTGCACGGTGTCCTCGATGTTCACCACGACGCCCTTCTTGAGACCGCGCGAATCCTGCGAGCCCATGCCGATGACGTTCAGATGGCCTTCCTGGTTGATCTCGGCGACCAGCGCGACGATCTTCGACGTCCCGATATCGAGACCGACGACCAGATCCTTGTTGTCCCTGCTCATATGCTTACTTTCCCTTCCCCTCGCCCGCCATTCGCATGGCGAAACCATTCGGATACCGCAAATCCACGACCGCCGGCCGGACCGCCTGCCTGGCGACCGTTTCCGGATAAATTTCCAAAAAGCGCTGCAGACGCACACCGACTGGCGCCTTCGGCTGTTCCCGACCGATGTCCACCAACATGCCGTTTTGCAATTTGAGCTGCCAGGCCAGACGCGGTGACAGCGTGACCTGGACCGGCTTTTCGCCGACCGTTCCGAACGAACCGACAAACTCGCTGTAATGTTTCAAGACTTCCTGCGCCGTTCCGTTCGGCCCGAAAAGCAGCGGCAAGTTGGTCGCTTCGCTCTCCGGCAGACCGGCGGCAAATACCTCGCCGTAGCTGTTGACCAATTCGCCGCGCCCCTCGCCCCAGCGCGCCACCGGTTTGTGCTCCTCGATCCGGATTTCGAGACGGTCCGGCCACTGGCGACGCACATCGACCTTGCGTACCCAGGGCAGCTTCTCGAGCGAACCGCGCACCTGTTCCAGATTCAGGCTGAAGAAATTGCCTTTCAGCGAGCCCGGCAACACCTGTTCCACCTCGCCCCGCTTGGTGTGCGGCAGCGGCTCGGCAAACACCACATGCTTGACCGGCAGCGACGGTACGCGCACCAGCCAGACCGCGCCGGCGGCCAGCAACGCCGCCGCGGCGACCAGCATGAGCAGGTCGGCGATGGCGTTGAGCAGGTGCGGTTTGTTCCACATTCATTGGCTCAGTCGTTGGTAGCGAGTTCGAGGACACGGCGGACCAGCGTCGGGTAGTCCATGCCATTGACGCGGGCGGCCATCGGCACCAGCGAATGGTCGGTCATGCCGGGCGCGGTATTCACTTCGAGGAAGTAATGCTTGCCGTCCTCGTCCATCAGGAAATCGACCCGGCCCCAGCCACGGCCGCCGAGGACGCGGAAAGCTTCGAGCGCGCCCTTGCGGATTTCCATTTCCTTGGCTTCCGGCAGGCCGCACGGGCACAGATATTGGGTGTCGTCGCGGTTGTACTTGGCTTCGTAGTCGTACCACTCGGTGGCCGGCTCGATCTTGATGATCGGCATGGCTTCGTCGCCGATGATGCCGACCGTGTATTCGCCGCCGAGCACGCCTTTTTCGGCGATGACCAGCGGATCAAACTTGGCCGCTGCTTCGTAGGCGGCCTTGAGCGCGCCGCGTTCCTTGACCTTGGTGATGCCAATCGACGAGCCTTCGTGCGCCGGCTTGACGAAGAGCGGCAGGCCGAGTTCTTCCTCGATGTCGGCAAAGTCGGAATCGGCCGTGAGCAGCGCATATTCGGGAATGGCCAGGCCGGCCGCCTGCCACATCAGCTTGGTGCGGAACTTGTCCATGGCCAGCGCCGAGGCAAGGACGCCGGAGCCGGTGTAGGGGATGTGCATGACTTCGAGGGCGCCCTGAATCGTGCCGTCTTCGCCATGGCGACCGTGCAGTGCGATGAAGGCGCGGTCGTAGCCCTTGAGGGCATCGAGCGGCTGCGAGGCCGGGTCGAAGGCGTGGGCGTCGATACCCTGCCCTTGCAGGGCGGCCAGCACGCGCGAACCGCTGTTCAACGAAACTTCACGCTCGGCGGAGGTTCCACCAAACAGGACGGCGACTTTGCCGAAATCAGACATGCTTTGCTCCAGACTGCATTTCAATTTTGGGCATTTTTTCCGGTTGACCGTAGGAACTCATATCTGCCCTGCCACTTTCCCGGGAACCGCACCAATCGAGCCGGCCCCCATGCACAACACCACGTCGCCAGCGCGGGCGACATCCATGATCGTTTGCGGCATGGCCGCGATGTCTTCGACGAAAACCGGCTCGACCTTGCCGCCGACGCGCAGGGCGCGGGCTAGCGAACGGCCGTCGGCAGCGACGATGGGCGCTTCGCCGGCGGCGTAGATTTCGGCCAGTAACAGCGCGTCGACCGTGCTCAGCACCTTGACGAAGTCTTCGAAGCAATCACGCGTCCGCGTGTAGCGGTGCGGCTGGAAGGCCAGCACCAGACGACGGCCGGGGAAAGCACCACGGGCGGCGGCCAGCGTG
The DNA here is from genome assembly GCF_020510565.1 of Ferribacterium limneticum. Lineage (NCBI taxonomy): Bacteria > Pseudomonadati > Pseudomonadota > Betaproteobacteria > Rhodocyclales > Azonexaceae > Ferribacterium > Ferribacterium limneticum. The sequence goes on along the minus strand of NZ_CP075189.1, from coordinate 626,893 downwards.
GCGGCCATTTCGACCGGGTGATGGCCGTAGTCATCGACCAGCGTGAAGCTGCCGCCAGCCGGCAAGGCGACTTCACCGTAGCGCTGGAAGCGGCGACCAACGCCCTTGAACTCGGCCAGCGCCTTGACGATGGCGGCGTCGGAAACCTGCACTTCGGTGGCCACGGCGATGGCGGCCAGAGCGTTGAGGACGTTATGCAGGCCCGGCGTGTTGAGCGAAATCGACAGCCGCGAGGTCGAGCCATTGACCCGGACGCAGTCGAAGCGCATCCGGCCATCCTCGGCGACGATGTTCTCAGCGTAGAAATTGTTCTCCGGCGACAGGCCGTAGGTGATGATCTGCTTCGGCACGCGCGGCATGATGTCGCGCACATTGGCGTCGTCGCCGCAAAGCACGGCCACGCCGTAAAACGGCAGGCGATTGAGAAATTCGACGAAGGCCGACTTCAGACGCTCGAAGTCATGGCCATAGGTTTCCATGTGGTCGGCGTCGATGTTGGTGACGACCGAAATGACCGGCGACAGGAAGAGGAAGGAGGCGTCAGACTCATCGGCCTCGGCCACGAGAAAATCGCCGCTGCCGAGACGGGCGTTGGCACCGGCCGCATTGAGGCGACCGCCGATGACGAAAGTCGGATCGATGCCGCCTTCGGCCAGGATGCTGGCGACCAGACTGGTGGTGGTGGTCTTGCCGTGCGTCCCGGCGATGGCGATGCCATGCTTGAGGCGCATCAGTTCGGCCAGCATCTGGGCGCGCGGCACGACCGGGATCTTCTTTTCGCGGGCGGCGACGACTTCCGGGTTGTCGGCCTTGACGGCGGTCGAGGTAACGACGGCATCGGCCCCGGCGATGTTTTCGGCGGCGTGGCCGATCATGACCTTGATGCCCTCGCCTTCGAGGCGACGCGTCGTGGCACTGGCCGCCAGATCGGAGCCGCTCACCGTGTAGTCGAGGTGGACCAGCACTTCGGCGATGCCGCTCATGCCCGAACCGCCGACGCCGACGAAGTGGATGTGTTTGACTTTATGTTTCATTTCGCGCTCTCTGCACAAATAGTCGCCACTTCTTCGGTGGCATCGGGCTTGGCCAGACTGCGGGCCTTTTCAGCCATTTCCAGCAGTTGACCGCGGGAATAGTTGCGGATCAGCGCGATGGATTCCGGCGTTAATTCGGTTTGCGGCAAAAGGAAGGCGCCGCCAACATTGACCAGGAATTTGGCGTTGCCGGTCTGGTGGTCATCGACCGCATGCGGGAAGGGCACCAGGATGCTCGCCACGCCGGTGGCGGCCAGTTCGGCCACGGTCAGCGCACCGGCCCGACAGATGACCAGATCAGCCCATTCGTAGGCACCAGCCATGTCTTCGATGAAGGAAACGCAATGGGCCTGGACGCCGACCGCGGCGTAATTGGCCTTGAGCGCCTCGATATGCTTTTCGCCGGCCTGATGGACGATCTGCGGTTGTTCGGATTCAGCCAGCAGGGCCATGCCCTTGGGCACCATTTCGTTAAGCGCCTGGGCACCGAGACTGCCGCCAATGACCAGCACGCGCAGGGCGCCGGTGTGCTCGGCAAAACGCTCGGCCGGCGGGGCGATCTTGGCGATTTCCGGACGCACCGGATTGCCGGCCCAGATGCCTTTGTTCAGGACATCCGGGAAGCCGGTCACGACGCGGTCGGCCACACCAGCCAGGACGCGATTAGCCAGCCCGGCCACCGAATTCTGTTCATGGACGACCAGCGGCTTGCCGAGCAACACGGCCATCATGCCGCCCGGGAAGGTGATGTAGCCGCCCATGCCGAGCACAACATCAGGCTGCACCTGACGGATGGCTTTCTGCGCCTGCCAGAAACCCTTGAGCAGATTAACCGGCAGCAGCAGCTTGCGCAGGATGCCCTTGCCGCGCAGGGCGGCGAACTTCAAATTAACCATCTCGAAGCCGTGCTGTGGCACCAGACGGGCTTCCATGCCCTCCGGATTGCCCAGCCAGACAACACGCCAGCCGGCATCGCGCATCGAGTGAGCAACGGCCAGCGCCGGAAATATGTGGCCGCCGGTGCCGCCGGCCATGATCATGATCGTCTTGCTCATAGCTTGCCTCCGCGCATCAATTGGCGATTCTCCCAATCCACCCGGAGGAGGATGGCGAGCGCCACGCAGTTGGCGAAAACGCCCGAACCGCCGAAGCTCATGAGCGGCAGGGTCAGGCCCTTGGTCGGCAGCAGGCCCATGTTGACGCCCATGTTGATGAAGGACTGGACGCCGAACCAGATGCCCATGCCCATGGCGACGAGCGCCGGGTAGAGGCGGTCAAGCTGCACGCACTGGCGGCCGATGGCGAAAGCGCGCTGAACGAGCAGGGCGAACAGCGCGATGATCGCCACAACGCCGAAGAAGCCCAGCTCTTCGGCGATCACGGCGAGCAGGAAGTCGGTGTGCGCTTCCGGCAGGTAGAACAGTTTTTCGACACTGGCGCCAAGGCCGACGCCGAACAGTTCGCCGCGGCCGAAGGCGATCAGCGAATGCGACAGCTGGTAACCGCGGCCGTAGGCATCGGCCCACGGGTCCATGAAGCCGAACACGCGGTCGCGCCGGTAGGGCGAGACGATGATCATGATCGCGAAGGCGATGAGCAGGCCGACGATGAGCAGCGCGAACAACCGCGCCTTGAGGCCGCCGAGGAAGAGGATACCCATGGCGATCGAGATGATGACGACCAGAGCGCCGAAGTCCGGCTCCTTGAGCAGCAGCATACCGACCACGGCCATGGCCCCGAACATCGGCAGGAAGGCCTGCTTGAGGTCATGCATGACATTGATCTTGCGCACCGTGTAGTCGGCGGCGTAGAGCACGGCGAACAGCTTCATGAGTTCGGACGGCTGCAGGTTGGCAAAGCCAAGCGACAGCCAGCGGCGGGCGCCATTGACATCGCGGCCGATGCCGGGGATCAGCACGAGCGCCAGCAGGGCGACGCCGATCATGAACAGGTAGGGCGCGTTCTTCTGCCACAGCGAGAGCGGCACCTGGAAAGTGACGGCGGCGGCGACCAGACCGATGCACAGGAAGATGCCGTGGCGGACCAGGTAGTAGGCCGGCTGATGGCCGGTGAAACGGCCGCCTTCGGCGATGGCAATCGAAGCTGAATAGACCATAACCAGCCCCGAAAAAAGCAGGATCAGCACGCTCCACAGCAGGGCGTAGTCGATCTCGGCCACTTGCCGGCGCGGGGAATCGAGGGCGCCGATCATCATGCTGACAACCCCTTCACCGCATCAATGAAGGCCTGGGCGCGGTGGGCGTAATTCTTGTACATGTCGAGGCTGGCACAGGCTGGCGAGAGCAGGACGCAATCGCCCGACTTGGCCTGGGCAGCAAGCCAACGCACGGCGGCTTCCATGTCGCCGAGGATGCGGGTCGGCACGCCGCTGCCTTCGAGGGCCATACCGATGGCGGCGGCATCTCGGCCGATCAGGGCGACGGCGCGGCCGTGTATTTCGAGAGCGGGCTTGAGCGGTGAGAAATCCTGTCCCTTGCCGTCACCACCGAGGACGATGGCGACCTTGCGGCCCATGCCTTCGATTGCGGCCAGCGTGGCACCGACGTTGGTGCCCTTGGAGTCGTCGACATAAAGCACGCCGTCGATTTCAGCGACGGTTTCGACGCGATGCGGCAAGCCGGCGAAAGACTTGAGCGGTTCGACCAAGCCAGCCGGTGCGACGCCAATCGCCTCGCACAGGGCCAGCGCGGCCATGGCATTGGCGGCGTTATGCAGGCCGGACAGCTTGAGGTCGGCCAGCGCGACGAGCTTTTCCTTGCCGCGATGGATTGCCCCGTCGGCAAAACCGTAATCGACGCCGCGCGGCGCGGCGTTCAGGCCGAAAGTCACCATCGTGCGGCCGCAGCGGCCGTTGGCCATCGACCAGTCGTCGTCACGGTTCAGGACCATGACGCCCTTGCCCTGGAAAACGCGCGACTTGGCGGCGGCGTAATTGGCCAGGCTGCCTTCATAACGGTCGAGGTGATCTTCCGAGACGTTGAGCACGGTGGCGGCTGCGGCGTTCAGGTGGTGCGTCGTTTCGAGCTGGAAGCTCGACAGTTCGACGACCCAGACCTGCGGCAAAGCGCCGGCATCCTGCGCATCCATGAGCGCATCGAGGGCCGACGGCGAGATGTTGCCGCAGGCGATGGCCGGAACACCGGCGCCGTTGAGCAGATGGGCGGTCAGCGCCGTCGTGGTCGTCTTGCCGTTGCTGCCGGTGATGGCGATGACCTTCGAGCCCGGCACCTGCTCGCGCACGCCGACGGCGAACAATTCGATTTCTGACACTATTTTCCGGTCGACCGTGGCAATCACCGGTGTCGCCTTGGCGACGCCTGGCGACAGCGCGACGAGATCGGCGCTGGCAAACGGTGCTTCAACAAACGGCCCGGCGATCAGTTCGGCGCCCGGGGCAACACGCTGCAGCGCTTCAACGTTCGGCGGGTTGTCGCGCGAATCGGCGACGCGGACCAGCGCGCCCTGGCGATGCAGCCACTTGGCCATCGCCAGTCCGGACTCACCGAGTCCGACAACCAGAACGCGTTTGCCGCGAAGTTCCATCAGCGCAACTTCAACGAGGACAGCCCGACTAGCACGAGCATGATGGTGATGATCCAGAAGCGGACGACGACCTGCGTCTCCTTCCAGCCCGATTGTTCGAAGTGGTGGTGCAAGGGCGCCATGCGCAGGATGCGGCGGCCCTCGCCGAATTTCTTCTTGGTGTATTTGAAGTAGCTGACCTGCAGCATGACCGACAGGGTTTCGACGACGAAGACGCCGCCCATGATCAGCAGGACGATTTCCTGACGCAGGATGACGGCGACGGTGCCGAGCGCCGCGCCGAGCGACAGCGCGCCGACGTCACCCATGAACACTTCGGCCGGGTAAGCGTTGAACCACAGGAAGCCGAGCCCCGCCCCGGCAATGGCGCCGAGCAGGATGCACAACTCGCCCGCCCCCGGCACGTAGGGAATGAGCAGGTACTTGGCGAGCCCGGCGTGGCCGGTGACGTAGGCGAAGATGGCGAAGGCGCCGGCGATCATGACGGTCGGCATGATGGCGAGGCCGTCGAGGCCGTCGGTCAGATTGACCGCGTTGCTGGTGCCGACGATGACGAAGTAGGTCAGCGTGATGAAACCGACGATGCCGAGCGGGTAGGCGATGGTCTTGAAGAAGGGCACGATCAGTTCGGTCTGCGCCCCCGACTTGGCCGAGTAGGCGAGGAAGAGCGCGGCTCCGAGGCCGAGCACCGATTGCCAGAAGAATTTCCACCGACTGGCCAGGCCATTCGGGTCACGATAAACGACCTTTTTCCAGTCGTCGTACCAGCCGACGATGCCAAAACCGAGCGTAACGACGAGCACCGTCCACACGTACTTGTTGCTCAGGTCACCCCACAACAGCGTCGTGATGCCGATCGAGATCAGGATCAGCACACCGCCCATGGTCGGCGTGCCGGATTTGACGAGATGGGTTTGCGGTCCGTCGGTGCGCACTGCCTGACCGATCTTCTTGGCGGCCAGCCAGCGGATGACGCCGGGGCCGGCGGCAAACGAGATAAGCAGTGCCGTCAGCGTCGCCAGCACGGTACGCAGCGTGATGTAGTTAAAGACGTTGAAGAAGCGAACGTCCTGGGCGAGCCATTGGGCAAGAGCCAGCAGCATCAGTGTTTCTCCTCGGCGGCCGGCGCGGCCAGCGCATCGACCACACGTTCCATTTTCATAAAGCGCGAGCCCTTGACCAGCACTGTGGTTTCCGGGCCCAATTCCTTGTCGACCGCAGCAATCAGCTTTTCGATGTTGCAGAAATGCCGGGCCCCTTCGCCGAAGTTGCGGACGGCCAGTTGCGAGGCATCGCCGAGGGCAAACAAACGGTCGATGCCCTGGCTCTTGGCATAGCCGCCGATTTCGTCGTGGTACTGGCCGCTGGCCTCGCCGATTTCGCCCATGTCACCGAGCACGAAGAGCTTGCGACCGATGGTGGCGGCCAGCACGTCGATGCCGGCGCGGACCGAATCGGGGTTGGCGTTATAGGTGTCGTCGAGAATTTCGGCGCCCTTGTTGCCGGCCCGCCGCTGCAGACGGCCCTTGACCCCCGAGAAAGCCTCCAGACCTGCCGCCACGGCGGCCATCGGCACGCCGGCCGCAAGACAGGCAGCGGCAGCGGCGACGGCGTTGCGGGCATTGTGGCGACCGGGGATATGCAGCGTGATCGCTGCTTCGCCTTCCGGCGCGGTCAGTTCGATGGCGATTTCCAGACCGTGCTGGCGCACGGTGCCGCGCACATCAGCGGCGTGGTCGATAGCGAAAGTCCGCACGGCATGCGGCGCGGCCTGGCTGCACCAGAAACTTGCGTAGGCATCGTCGGCGTTGATCACGGCGATGCCGTTCGGCTGCAGGCCAGCGAAAATGCTGCCCTTTTCGCGCGCCACTTCATCGAGGTCGCCCATGCCTTCGAGGTGGGCGCGCTGAGCGTTGGTGACCAGCGCCACGGTCGGCGCGCCAATCGGCGCCAGATAGGCGATTTCGCCGGGATGATTCATGCCCATCTCGATGACGGCGGCACGATGCGAGAGACGCAGGCCGAGCAGGGTCAGCGGCAGGCCGATATCGTTGTTGAGGTTGCCGCGCGTGGACAACACGGCGGCGCCAAAGGCGGCCTTGAGAATCGCAGCGACCATTTCCTTGGTCGTCGTCTTGCCGTTTGAGCCGGTCACGGCAATCACCGGCAGCGTGAACTGGGCGCGCCAGGCGGCGGCGAAACGGCCGAGGGCGAGACGGGTGTCATCGACAACAACGGCGGACACGCCTGCCGGCACCTTGCTTTCATCGGCGACGAGCAGGGCGACGGCGCCCGCCGCCACGGCCTGATCGAGAAAATCATGGGCGTCGAAACGTTCGCCGCTCAGGGCGATGAACAACTGGCCTTCGGCGACAGTACGTGTGTCGGTCGACACGCCGGTGATATCGACGTCGCCGCCGATCAGACGGCCATGGGTCGCCTGGGCGACCTGTGAGAGCAGCCACTTCATGCTGCCTCCTCCTTGTGATTGGTTCGACGCAGGGCCAGGGCGGCGGCAGCCTGCTCGATGTCGGAAAAATGGTGACGAACACCGGAAATTTCCTGATAGGTTTCGTGGCCCTTGCCGGCAAGCAAGACGACGTCACTGACGTCAGCCTCGCCGATGACGCGCTCGATGGCGACGGCGCGATCGGCTTCGACCTCGGCCAGCTTCATGCCGGCGACGATGGCGTCGATGATGGCCTGCGGCTGCTCACTGCGCGGATTGTCGCTGGTGACCAGCACGCGGTCGGCCAGGCGTTCGGCTAATGCGCCCATCAGCGGGCGCTTGCCGGGATCGCGGTCGCCACCGCAGCCGAAGACGACGACCAGTTTGCCGCCGCGCGACTCGGCGACGGGGCGCAGGGCGACGAGGGCGTTTTCCAGGGCATCGGGGGTATGCGAGTAATCGACGACGACGAGCGGTTCGCCCTGGCCGCCAAGGCATTCCATGCGGCCCGGCGGTGCCGTCAGTTCGGACAGGCGACGCGCCACTTCGGAAGCCTGCACGCCAGCGTCGTGCAGCACGGCGGCGATGGCGAGCAGGTTGGAGATGTTGTAGCGACCGACCAGAACGGTTTCGACGGTAGCCCGGCCATTCGGCAGGACCAGGCTGAAACGCTGACCGAACGGGGTGTCGACGAGGTTTTCGGCGCGCACCAGCGCCGGATAATCGCGCCGCTGTTCGCCGATGGCGTAGCCGAGAATGCGCATGGCCGTCGTTTCGCGCGACAGCAGGCGACCGAACTCGTCGTCGAGATTGATGATCGCCGTGCGCAGACGCGGCCAGTGGAAGAGCTTTTTCTTGGCCTCGGCGTAGGCATCCATCGTGCCGTGGTAGTCGAGGTGGTCGCGCGTCATGTTGGTGAACACGGCGACATCGACGCGGGCGCCGTTCATCCGGCCCTCTTCGATGCCGATCGAGCTGGCCTCAAGGGCGCAGGCGGCCGCACCAGCGGCACGGAAGCCGGCCAGATAGCGCATCAGAGTCGTCGCTTCCGGCGTCGTGAAACCGGTTTCGGTCAGCGCTTCGGGGAAGCCGGCGCCGAGCGTGCCGATGATGGCGCAGGGTTTCGGGTAGGCATGGGCCAGGCACTGGCTGATCGTCGTTTTGCCGTTGGTGCCGGTGATGGCGATCAACGACAACCCTTCGCTCGGATGGCCATAGACGGTGTGGGCGAGCGGGCCGGCCAGCGGGCGTAGGGCATCGACCGGCAGGTTTGCTACGGTCAACCCGAAATTTTGCCCAAAATTGAAATCGCCACCCGGCTGCCAGAAGACGGCCACGGCGCCACGTTCCAGCGCATCGGCGATGTAGCGACGGCCATCGGCCAGATCGCCCGGATAAGCCAGGAAGAGATCGCCCGGCTGGACCTGACGGCTGTCGTCAGCAACGCCGGTCGGTGTGACGCCCATGGCTTCGAGGCGGTCGAGAAGTTGGCGCGGACTGCTCACAGCTTGCCCTTTCCGCTCGATGCATCGGCCACCTGGATCGGCGCATCCGGCGGCACGCCAAGCGTGCGCAAGGCACCGCCGACGATCTGCGAAAAAGCCGGACCAGCCACGTCGCCGCCGTAGTGGGCGCCGCCGGTCGGCTCGTCAATCATCACGGCGACGACCAGACGTGGATCGCTGATCGGCGCGATGCCGACGAAGGAAGCGACGTATTTGCGGGCATAAACACCGCCTTCGATCTTGTAGGCCGTCCCCGTCTTGCCGCCGACGCGATAGCCGGCAACGCGCGCCTTGGGCGCCGTGCCTTCGGGCTGAACGGCCATTTCGAGCATGATGCGCAATTCACGCATGGTCTGCGGCGAGAAGACGCGGACACCATGCGGCGGCGCGTCGTCGATCCTGGTCAGCGACAGCGGCATAAGTTCGCCGTCGTGGGCAAAAACCGTGTAGGCCCGGGCTAGCTGCACCAGGCTGACCGCAATGCCGTGACCGTAGGACATCGTCGCCTGCTCGATCGGCCGCCAGTTCTTCCACGGCCGCAGGCGGCCATTGACCTCGCCCGGGAAACCGAGATTCGGCATCTGACCGAAGCCGATGCTGTCGAACATTTCCCACATCTCTTTCGGCGGGAAACCCAGCGCAATCTTGGCCGTACCGACGTTGGAGGATTTCTGGATGACCTCGGCGACGCTCAGGGCACCATGCGGATGGGCATCGGAAATGGTCGCGCTGCCGATCGTCATCCGGCCCGGTGCGCAATTGATGATCGTGTCGAAACGAACCTTGCCTTTTTCCAGCGCCAGCGCCGCCGTAAACGGCTTCATCACCGACCCCGGCTCGAAAGTGTCGGTAATCGCGCGATTGCGCAATTGCGCCCCGGACAGGCGCTCGCGGTTGTTCGGGTTGTAAGTCGGCCAGTTGGCCAGGGCGAGGATTTCGCCGGTCCGCGCATCGATGACGATGGCGCCGCCAGCCTTGGCATTGTTGGCCTCGACCGCCGCCTTGAGCTGACTGAAAGCGAGGTACTGAATCTTCGAGTCGAGCGCCAGACGGACATCCTTGCCATCTTGCGGCGGCTTGGTCGCGCCGACGTCCTCGACGATATTGCCGCGCCGATCACGAATCACCGTGCGACTGCCCGGACGGCCAAGCAGGCTGTTCTGGAAAGCCAGCTCGACGCCTTCCAGACCCTTGTCGTCCACGCCGGTAAAACCAACGATGTGCGCCGTCATGTCGCCGGTCGGGTAAAAGCGGCGATATTCCTTTTCCTGATGCACGCCGGGGAATTTCTGGGCGCCGATGCGATCAGCCGTCTCCGGCGAAACCTGACGCTTGACGAAGGTAAAAGTCTTTTCCGAGGCGATCTTGCCGTCGAGCTCGCGCACGTTCATGTCGAGCATGCCGGCCAGCTGGCGCTTCTGCTCGCCGTTCATCGTCCGCGCATCGGCGGGAATCGCCCAGATCGTCTTCATCGGCGTCGACACGGCCAGCATGTCGCCGTTGCGATCGACGATCTTGCCGCGCGAGGCGGAAATCTCAATGTCGCGCAGATAGCGCGAATCACCCTTTTGCTGCAGGAAGTCATTATTGATGACCTGCAAATAGAAGCCGCGCGCCACGAGGGCCAGAAAGGCCGCCATTAGCAGCAGCCCCACGGTGCGCGAACGCCAGCCCTGCAAGGCTAGTTGCAGCACCGGGCTTTCGGTAAAACGGTGACCGCGTTGCGGGCGACGACGCACGACCATCAGCGCGCCCCCTTGGGAACTGCCGAATTCGGCGTCACCATGTGCAGACGCTCGCGAGCGATCTTTTCGATCCGTGGATGGTTGGCCCAGGTCGACATCTCGAGCTGCAATTGGCCGTATTCGACATCAAGCTGGCGCGCCCGCTCCTGCTCCGTCTCTAGCGCTTGGAACAGCTTGCGCGCCCGGTGCTGGGAGGTCACCACACCAAGGGCGCAAAAGACGACGATCATGAGAAGGATCACATTGAAACGCAGCATTACAGTTTTTCAGCCACGCGCATGACGGCGCTGCGCGCCCGCGGATTGGCACTGACTTCCGCCGCGGAGGGCTTGAAGGGCTTGCCGACCAGGCGCAGCTTCGGCTTCGGCAGCTGGTCAGCCCGTAGCGGCAAACCCTTGGGCAGATCATCGGCAACCGACTCGTTGCGCATGAAATTCTTGACGATGCGGTCTTCGAGCGAGTGAAAACAGATCACGACCAGTCGGCCACCCGGCTTCAGCAAGCCGAGCGCCTGCGGCAGGGCTATCTCCAGCTGGCGGAGTTCTTGATTGATATGAATCCGTAGAGCTTGAAAGCTGCGCGTCGCCGGGTCCTGCCCTGGCTCACGGGTGCGCACGGTCTCGCGTACGAGGGCCGCGAACTGACCTGTTGTGACAATAGGTTGTTCGACCCGAGCAGCCACAACCTTCTTTGCAATCTGGAAAGCAAACCGTTCTTCGCCATAATTTCTAATGACCTCCGTGATGTCTCTTATCTCGGCCCGCGCCAGCCACTCGGCCGCCGTCTCGCCCTGCGTCGTATCCATACGCATATCGAGCGGCGCGTCGTAACGAAAGCTGAAGCCGCGCTCCCCGTCGTCGATTTGCGGCGACGACACCCCTACATCAAACAAAACCCCATCAACATCACTTACACCAGCCTCGTCCGCCGCCTCGGCCAGTTCGCCGAAAGCGCGGTGCACGAGCAAAAACCGGGAATCATCGATAGCCGCACCCGCGGCAATTGCCTGCGGGTCACGGTCGACCGCCACCAAGCGGCCTTTTTCATTCAGCGCGGAAAGAATCCGGCGGCTATGGCCACCGCGCCCGAAGGTGGCGTCAACGTAGATGCCGTCGGCTTTGATCGCCAGCGCATCCACCGCCTCCTCGAGCAGTACCGTCACATGGGCGGCACCGCGGGTCACAGGACAAGATCCCCGAAGCCCGGCGGCAAATCTCCGGACAGTGCTTCGGCAGCCAGGTCGTTTTGCTGTTTCCAGCCCGCCTCGCTCCAGATTTCGAAATGCGTCCCCATACCGACCAGATAGACGGTCTTTTCGAACTTGGCGTACTCACGCAACTCTGGCGCGACCAAGATGCGGCCAGCAGAATCCAGTTCTTCGGTACGGGCATTACCGACCAGCACACGCTTGATCGAGGCCGAACGCGGATCAAGGCTTGAGGCCTTGAGGATCTGCTCGCGGATCGGCTGCCAGGCCGGCGACGGGTAAAGCAGCAGGCAGCGATGCGGATGCGCCGTCAGGACCAGGGCGCCCTCACTGGCGGCGAGCAGGGACTCACGGTGTCTTGCCGGTATGGCAAGCCGTCCCTTCGCATCCAGATTTAGTGCCGCCGCGCCTTCGAACATCTCTCGTCTCGCCCCCGTTTACCCACTTTTCAACACGTTTTCCCACTTTAGAACAACAACACTGCTCAGTCAAGCGAGAAATTGGGATTTTTTCTTACGCAACAAGGACTTACGGTTATTTTTCGCGACAGATTTTGAGAAAAATTATCCTTAAAAATCAATGCAAGAACATTGACACTTAAAGTGACTTATCAGGAGTTGAGGCAAATCAAAAACATTCCCGGGCAACGCATGCCGACGTGGTAAAAAGTGGAATGTGCGCGGCGAAGAAGCCACCGATCCGGCATTTAGCCGGCCACCGCAGAATCAGGCGGAAAAGACGGAAACCTGGTTACGGCCTTCGCGCTTGGCCCGATAGAGCGCCTGATCGGCGCAGCGGGTCAGGTCGTCCGGTGTTTTGCCGTGCTCGGGATAGGCCGCCACCCCGAGGGAAATGGTAAATGTGATATGGAAGTTGCCAAGGGCAACGGACAACTCCTCGATCGCCTGTCGCCAGGCTTCGGCCCGCTGGATAGCCGTCTCCAGCGGCATATTGGGCAGCAGGATAAGGAATTCCTCACCACCATAACGACAGGCCACGTCTTCCGTCCGGACATCGGCCAGCAAAGTCGTCGCCAGCATGCGCAAGGCCTCATCACCCACCTGATGGCCGTAGGTGTCGTTAACCCGCTTGAAATAATCGATATCGAGCATGACCAGCGCCAGCGGATTCCCTTCCCGACGCGCCCGGGAAACCTCGCGCTCGAGCGTTTCATCGAGATAGCGCCGGTTGTACAGTCCAGTCAGGCTGTCGCGCACGGCCAGTTCCTGCAGCGCCACCTGCAAGCGACCGATTTCCTCGATCCGTGCATGCAGTTGCCGGTTGGTTTCGCGCAAAGCCAGTTCGGCCGCCTTGCGTTCGCTGACATTGCGGGTGATACCGAGAATGGTATGGGCGACGCCATCGGCATCCTGTAGATAACTCGAAACCACCTCGGTTGAAATAACCTCGCCATCCTTGCAAACCTGTTCCAGTTCACTGACCACGACACTCGCCGCCTTGTCACCCGCCGCCATGCGCCGCAAGCGCTGGTCAATATCCCGGGCCAGCCGCGAAGCCGACTCCGGGGTCAGGCGAGCGTCGATCGACTGGCCGACCACATCCTCGGGCAAATAGCCGCACATGTCGGTAATCGAGGGACTGACGTAGGTGTAGCGCCGTGACGGAATATCGAGCGTCCAGATAACGTCATGGCTATTTTCCGCCAGCATGCGATAGCGGGCCTCGCTTTGCGACAACTTTCTGGCAATCACCTCCTCTTCGTTCTCCGCACGAAGCAAGCGAATCAGGACGAGGGACAGGGACAAAAAAAGCAAGAGCGCCGACACAGCAGCAACCCAAAGGGTCTGGCGCCACTCAGCCAGGTAATCATCGACCGCCAGGCCACCAGCAACATACAAGGGATAGTCCGCAATCCGCTGAAATGCATAAACCCGCTCAAACCCTTCGAGTGCAGCCGGCAAGCGCATCGTGCCCAGCTTTTCTCCGGACTCGATCCGCCGCTGCAGCGGATTATTCGCCAGCACCTGATTAACCTGATCTGTAACGGCCGGTCGCCGCAGAATCTGCCGCCCATCATCGGCCCGCCAGATCGCAACAACGCCCTTTGTGCCAACGTTGATCGTCTCGAATATCTTCGCCAGAACATCCAGATCAAGCGGCGCCGCCACCAATCCAAGCAAACCACCATCAGCATTAAGTACCGGCTGGATAACAAACAGGAATGTGCGCCCAGACAGCTTGTCGGCAATCACTTCAGAAAAATAAAGGCCATTGCCGGACTGTGCCGCTGGCGCCTTGAAATAACTGCGATCAGCAAATCCCGGAGACTGCAGCGCGACGCCGGAAGCGTAGAGGAGGGTGCCCGCAGCATCCATGACCCGAAAACCGCTCACTTCCGGAAATTGTCCGGAAAAGAGCTCCAGTTCATTGACAACACTTTCCCGGTAGCGCCCGACCGCTGCTGGCTTGAAAGCATCCCGGGGCAATGAGGCGGCAAGGTGTTCAAGGTTGCCCTGGAGGCGCCGCATCGCTGCGGCAAGGCGAGCCTCCAACAGGGAGGTAACACCGAGGGCGTCGGAGGGGGCTTTCCGTTCCGCCTCGCGCCGCCCTTCGTTGAGCAAAAATGCCAGCAACAGGGCGACACCCAGCCAGGTAAAGACGAAAAACAGCACCAGCCGAACACGTGCTCCGAACGCACGGCTGATCATTTGTCCGGAGGTGGATATGCCCATTCAGGAATCATGCCTTCGGAATGGGCGAATCACAATAGGCGCCGAGAGTGCGCCGAGTATCACTGCCCGTGGGTACTACTTGACCTGACCGAGTTTCTGCTCGATGCGGGCCAACGGTATTGCGCCGGGAACCCGCTCGCCATCAGCAAAGAACATGGTCGGCGTACCAGTGATATTGAGCTTGCGGCCAAATTCCTGATTTTTGGTCACGGCGGAGGTATCACAATCTTCGCGACCGCTCGGAGCCTTGCCGTCGACCATCCAGTCGTTCCATGCCTTGGCTCGATCGCCGGAACACCAGATCTGCTTGGACTTGCGCACCGAGTCTTCGGAAAGAATGGGCAGCAGGAAGGTATAGACCGTCACATTTTCCAGCTTCAACAACTCCTTGGCCAAACGCTTGCAATAGCCGCAATTGGGATCTTCGAAGGTGGCCAGCACGCGCTTGCCGTCGCCGCGCACTTGCTTGATGGCGCGATCCAGCGGCAAATCGCCAAACCTGATCGCCGTAAGCTTTTTCATGCGCTCATCGGTGACGTTTTTCATCGTTTTAGCGTCAATCAACTGACCGCCGACCACGATGGCTGACATTTTTTCGTCGGTGTAGAAAATATTGCCGTCGGCGTAGACTTCGTAAAGTCCAAGGTAACCGGATTTCGTGACGCTTTCGACCTTGGTGCCGAGCTTGGCCTCCATTTGCTTGCGGATATCGGCTTCGTCAGCCACGGCATTCAGACAAAATGCCATCGCCAAAGCCATCGGCAACAATTTTTTCAACATGCGATTCTCCTAAAGGGCGCCGAGAGCATACCGCACCAAGGCATTTTTAATTAAGGGCAGGCCGTTGGTCAGATTCATCCCAAGATTTCGTAACGGACGCAATCCTGGCGGCGAATTTTTGAACAAGCGCCGCAAACTGTCTGTGGTTGTCTGCATCAACATGGTTTCCTCGCGTCGTGCGCGCTGATAACGCTGCAGGAAACGCTCCTGACCGATATCGTGCCATGGTTGTGTTGCTGCCAGTTGACCGGCCAGCGTCATGGCATCCTGAAAGCCAAGATTGATACCATGGCCGGACAAGGGATGAATTCCATGCGCAGCATCACCGACCAGAGCCAGGCGTGGCGCGACTGTTTGCGGCACGCGCATCAAGCGCAAGGGGAAAGCCGCCGGAGCCGTAAGCAACTCGAGCTTGCCCAGCACCAGACTCCCGGCCTCGGCGACTCTCTCGCAAAGCAGTTCAGAAGACAAAGAACAGAGTTCATCAGCATGGCCATCGGGCGTAGACCACACGATGGAAATGCGATTTCCCGGCAAGGGAAGATAGGCCAGCACGCCATCGTCACGAAACCACTGGAACGCCGTGTTGTTGTGCGGTTTTTCCGTGGCGAAATTGGCGACCAGGCCTTTTTCTCCATAGGGCGTATTTACTGCAACAAGGCCTGCAGTCTGCCGCACCCAGGAATCGCGACCATCCGCCCCAACCAGGAGGCGGGCCGACAACACCGTGCCATCGCTCAGATGAAGGACTGCAGCATCCTGGCGAAACTCCAGGCCGTCCGGCCGAGCCGGACAAAACAGCGTCAGATTGCCTTGGCGCTTGGCGCTTTCCCAGAACTCGCAAGCCATCTGCGACGACTCTAGAATCCAGCCCAATTCGGAAACGCCGGTTTCGAACGCGGAAAAATCCAGCCTGCCGCCACCATCGCCTTGGATTTGCATGGCGCGGATCGGCGCCATTCTTGATGCATCCAGATGACGCCAAGCCCCGATCGATTCAAGAAACGCGACATTGGCCGGGCTGATCGCGTAGATACGCGAATCCCAGCCATCGGAAAGATGCGGAGGATTGTTCTCGACGAGCGCGATACGCAAGCGGGTGTCGCGCAAGGCCAAGGCCAGGCTGGCGCCGGCCAGCCCTCCGCCAACGATGATCAGATCAAACTGCTGCATGACGGCGATTATGCCGTTTCAGGAGAATGAAACAAGCAGATCAGGCGGGAGTGCCACCACCACCGCCGGTTTGCGGCTTGTTCTGGCGCGGCCGGCGATTGTTGTTGGTGCGTGGACGATGCTTCTTTTGCTGCTGGCCAAGGCCGCCGCCGGTGCCGGCATTGCCGCCCGGCTTACCATGCTGCATGTTGCTGCGGCCAGGATTGCCACCAAGCGGCTCGTTGCTGGAAACACGGTTACCGGGAGCGAGCTGGATTTCCAGCTCGATGATTTCGTCCCACTGCTCGTCGGTTCGATCACGCTCGGGGATCGAAAGTAGGTCACGCAAGCGGCGACGCGTATCAGGCGGCGGGGCTACCGTAACGGGAGCTTCAGGGGGATTTTCTGGATTCTGATTGGTCATTGCAACTTAAAAAAGCGGAGCCCGTCGAAGACGAACCCCGCATTCGTTAACACCGGATTACTTCTTTTTGGCGGCGGTCTTCTTGGCGGCGACCGATGCCTTGAAAGCCGTACCAGCAGTAAATTTCGGAACCGTAGTAGCGGGAATTTTCAGCGTAGCGCCGGTTTTTGGATTCTTGCCGGTGCGCGCTGCGCGCTTTGCGGACTTGAACGTGCCGAAACCAACGAGTGTAACAGACTCCCCTGCGGTCACGGTCTTGACTACCGCGCCGATGATGGCCGACAGCGCCTTGTCGGCAGCAGCCTTGGTTATACCAGCTTCTTTTGCAGCAACTTCGACCAGCTCGGATTTATTCATCTAAGTGCCTCCTAGTTACCTATCAATGTTTAAGAAAACTGGCCGTCGGAACGGCAGCACGACAAAAGTAGCATACCTTTTTGAATAAGTGTTGCCCCGAGAGCGCCTATTTGCAGGCGATTGCGTGAATATTTGTAATTTCCATACGCCAAACAACCCTTTTGGCCACAAAAGAACAAACCCGGCACTCGGCCGGGTTTGTCTTGATGCCATCGGCAAAGGGATTATTTGGCCGCTGGCTTCTCTTCTTCCTTGGCTGGCTCTGCCGGTTTTTCGCCGTGCGAGATAGCCACTGCACCGTCGTTCTGCTTGCCAATGTGCTGGTCGATTGCCGGCAACTGGTGGGCAATGCCCTTGTGGCAGTCGATACAGGTCTTACCCTCGGTGAAGGCTTGCGGATGCTGCTTGGCAGCACGGTTGCCCTGCTCGGTGTAATCCATGTAGTCGTAGCGATGGCAGTTGCGGCATTCCTGCGAGTCGTTCGCCTTCATGCGTCTCCACTCGTTCTGGGCGAGCTGGGCGCGCTTGGCATTGAACTTCTCAGGCGTATCGATGGTGCCCAAAACCTTGTGCAGCACTTCGTTGGAAGCCTGGATCTTGCGGATCATCTTCGGGCCCCACTCCTTGGGCACGTGACAATCCGGGCAGGTGGCACGCACGCCGGTGCGGTTCGTGTAGTGGACCGTGTTCTGGTATTCGCGGAAAACGTTCTCCTCCATCTCGTGGCATGAGATACAGAACGATTCCTTGTTGGTCGCCTCGAGCGCCCAGTTGAAGCCACCCCAGAAAACGATACCGGCAGCAAACAGGCCAAATACGGTGACCAGCCCGATGCGCTTGACCCATGCGGGCGTGAATTTATCGAGACTCATCATTCCCCCTTCTTGGCAGCCGGCTTATAGGTATTGGCGACGAGCGGCTTGGCGTCGAACTGCGGCACGTGGCACTGCATGCAGAAATAACGGCGTGGCGAAATATTCGACTGCTTCTTGTCTTCGCGGTCGAGATAGTGCGACTTGGCGACCTTCGTCGCGCCGGTTTCCTCGGCCCGTTCCTTCGAGTGGCAGTCCATGCACTTGTTGAAATTCTGCGTGATGTTGTAGCCCTTGATGCTGTGCGGTATCAGCGGCGGCTGCTTCTGGAAGTTGCGCGGAATGATGTCCTGATCCTTCTCCGGCCGGAACATATCGACCTTGGCATTCCCCTCGATCGACTCGATGCCGATCTCATTCACTCGCAATTCCTGCGCGCTGACGCCGCCAACTCCCCCCAGGAGCATGCCGGCGGCCAGGGCCAGTGCAGTGATCAATCTCATATTCATTACCTCCGATGAGCGTCTGGAGCCGGAGCTCCATTCGCTTTTTGGCTCATTTTTCCGGTTGACCGTGGAATCCGGCCTTATCAGGCCCGAGTAACCTTGACGGCGCATTTCTTGTAATCCGTTTCCTTCGAAATCGGACAGGTCGCATCCAACGTCAATTTATTGACCAGACGACCGGCATCGAAGAACGGGATGAAGACCAGACCACGCGGTGGCTTGTTGCGGCCACGCGTCTCGACGCGCAGCTGGATTTCACCACGCCGCGAAGCCACCTTGACCTCCATGCCGCGCTGCAAGCCACGCGCCTTGGCGTCATCCGGGTGCATAAAGAGAACAGCATCCGGGAAGGCTTTGTACAGCTCGGGAACCCGGCGGGTCATGGTGCCGGTGTGCCAGTGCTCGAGGACGCGCCCGGTGGATAACCAGAGGTCGAATTCCTTGTCCGGCGACTCGGCGGGCGGCTGGTAGGGCAGCGCGAAAATAATTGCCTTGCCGTCCTTGTGGCCGTAGAACTTAACTCCCTCGCCCTTCTTGACGTAGGAGTCGTAGCCCTCGCGGAAACGCCACAGCGTTTCCTTGCCGCCCACCACCGGCCAGCGCAGACCGCGAGCCTGATGATAGGTATCGAAGGGGGCCAGATCGTGGCCATGGCCGCGACCAAACGAGGCATATTCCTCGAACAGGCCCTTCTGGACGTAATAGCCGAAGTGCTTGGACTCGTCGTTATCGAAGCCGGCAGCGGTTTCGTTGGTCTTGTACTTGTTGACCACGCCATTGGCAAAGAGCGCGTCATACATCGTCTTGCCTTTCAGCTTGGGCGCCTTGGCCAGCAACTCGGCCGGCCAGACCTCTTCCATCTTGAAACGCTTGGCAAATTCCATGACCTGCCAAAGATCGGAGCGGGCCTCGCCCGGCGCCTTGACCTGCTGACGCCAGAACTGGGTACGCCGCTCGGCGTTGCCGTAGGCGCCTTCCTTTTCGACCCACATGGCGGTCGGCAGGATAAGGTCGGCGGCCATCGCCGAGACCGTCGGATACGGGTCGGAGACGACGATGAAGTTCTCCGGCTTGCGCCAGCCCGGGTAGAGCTCTTCGTTGATGTTCGGACCGGCCTGCATGTTGTTGTTGCACTGCTGCCAGTAGAAATTGACCTTGCCATCCTTGAGGGCACGGGCCATGGCCACGGCGTGGAGGCCGACCTTGTCGGGGATCGTGCCTTCCGGCAGTTGCCACAGCTCTTCGGTGTGCTTCCGATGCTCGGGATTGGTGACGACCATGTCGGCCGGCAGGCGATGCGAGAAGGTACCAACTTCACGCGCCGTACCGCAGGCGGACGGCTGGCCGGTCAGCGAGAACGGGCTGTTGCCCGGCTCGGAAATCTTGCCGGTCAGCAGGTGGATGTTGTAGCAGAGGTTGTTGGCCCAGGTACCACGGGTGTGCTGGTTGAAGCCCATGGTCCAGAAGGAAACGATCTTGACCTTGGGATCAGCATACAGCTCGGCCAGGGCCTTGAGATCCTTCTCGGCAACGCCGGACAGCTTGGAGACTTTCTCGGCGGTGTATTCGGAAACGAATTTCTTGAACTCGTCGAAGGTAATCGCCTCGGACTTACCGGTATCGCCCTTCGGCTTGCCATCGGCACCGGGGTAGCCGTTGCTCGTCGCATCCTTTTCCAGCGCATGCGTCGGACGCAGGCCGTAGCCGATGTCGGTGGCGCTCTTCTTGAAATTGATGTTCTTGTCGACGAAAGCCTGGTTCACCTTGCCGGTCTGGATGATGTAGTTGGCGATGTAATTGAGGATCGCCAAGTCCGTCTGGGGCTTGAAGATCATCGGGATGTCGGCCAGCTCGTAGGAGCGATGCTCGAAGGTCGACAGCACCGCGACCTTGACGCCCTTGTTCGACAGCTTGCGGTCGGTGATGCGCGTCCACAGGATCGGGTGCATCTCGGCCATGTTCGAGCCCCACAGCACGAAGGCGTCGGCGTGCTCGATGTCGTCGTAGCAGCCCATCGGCTCGTCGATACCGAAGGTGCGCATGAAGCCGGCAACGGCAGAGGCCATGCAGTGGCGGGCGTTGGGATCGAGGTTGTTGGTGCGGAAGCCAGCCTTCATGAGCTTGGCGGCGGCGTAGCCTTCCCACACCGTCCACTGGCCCGAGCCGAACATGGCCAGGCCGTTTGGCCCCTTGGCCTTGAGCGTCGCCTTTGCCTTCTCTTCCATGATGTCGAAAGCCTGTTTCCAGGAAATCGGCGCGAACTCGCCATTCTTGTCGTACTTGCCGTCCTTCATGCGCAACAGCGGCGTCTTCAGACGATCAGCGCCGTACATGATCTTGGACAGGAAATAGCCCTTGATGCAGTTCAGACCCCGATTGACCGGTGCATCAGGATCGCCCTGGGTGGCCACCACGCGGCCTTCCTGCGTCCCGACCAGAACACCACAACCGGTGCCGCAGAAACGGCAGGCTGCCTTGTCCCAGCGGATCTCGTCCTTGCCCTGGGCCACGGCCGTACCGGGCGCGGACAAGCCTGCCGCTGACATGGCCGCCGCAGCTGCGTTGGCCTTGATAAAATCGCGTCGATTGAGCTTCACGCCTCTACCTCCTCGGTATCTACTGATTCGTCGTCGCTATATTGATAAACCATGGCCACCGATGCGACGCCGGGTACACCATGCAGGGCTACATATTTATCAGCAGCCGAGTTCGTGTCGTCATCCTCCAGAGTAACGACCACCTTACCCTCCGGACTCCGGGCATGAATATCCACCCCGGGCATCAGGAGAAGTGCTTCGCACGCTTCATACAGGCGTTCCGGAGCGATGTACAAAATGGCGCTGGAAATATTCATCCGGCCGACCTCCTCAAGCTTTGGCAGCCCAATGCCGCCATGGCAGGCAATGATCCCGATCCGCACCGGGACTTCAATTGATGTGCATCAATTCCATACTGCCGGAAGGGCCGGAATAGTGCCAATGGAAAGAATGACTAGTACCTTTTGACTAGCGACCGAACGGACATATCACAATAGCCAAGACCTATCACTGATATTTGACCAATCAATTAGCCTGATCAAACAACAGCCACTAATATGGCGTTGTGTTCAATTTCCAACACCCACTCAGGAGAAAACAAATGTCGCTCATCAACACCCAGGTTCAACCGTTCAAGGCCCAGGCTTTCCACAACGGCAAGTTCATCGAAGTCACCGAAGCCAGCCTCAAGGGCAAATGGTCCGTCGTGATTTTCATGCCGGCTGCCTTCACCTTCAACTGCCCGACCGAAATCGAAGATGCCGCCAACAACTACGCCGAATTCCAGAAGGCCGGCACCGAGGTGTATATCGTCACCACCGACACCCACTTCTCGCACAAGGTCTGGCACGAAACCTCGCCGGCCGTTGGCAAGGCCCAGTTCCCGCTGGTCGGCGACCCGACGCACGCCCTGACCCGTGCCTTCGACGTGCATATCGACTCCGAAGGCCTGGCCCTGCGCGGCACCTTCGTCATCAACCCGGACGGCGTCATCAAGACCGTTGAAATCCACTCCAACGAAATCGCCCGCGACATTTCCGAGACCCTGCGCAAGCTGAAGGCCGCTCAGTACACCGCCTCGCACCCGAACGAAGTCTGCCCGGCCAAGTGGAAGGAAGGCGAAAAGACCTTGGCTCCGTCGCTGGACCTCGTTGGCAAGATCTAATTAACTAGCCGCAAACCGGATTGGGCGGCAAATGCCGCCCAATCATTTGGATTTCAGCGCTTTTTTCCGGTTGACCGTGGCAATCGAAAAAACCAGTGAAATTCAGCACAGGGAGAACAACATGCTCGACAGCAACATCAAGGCCCAACTCGCGGCCTATCTCGAAAAATTGCAACGCCCGATCGAACTCGTCGCCTCGCTCGACGACAGCGCCAAGGCCCAGGAAATGCGTGGCCTGCTGATCGACATCGCCGAACTCTCGCCCAAAGTCAGCCTGCGCGAAAACGGCACCGCCGCCTTGCGCCCATCCTTCGCCATCGGCCTGCCCGGCGAAGCGCCGCGCATCACCTTCGCCGGTATCCCGATGGGCCACGAATTCACCTCGCTCGTCCTCGCCCTCTTGCAGACCGGCGGCCACCCGCCCAAGGTGGAACAGTCGGTCATCGAACAGATTAAAGCCCTGCCCGGCAGCTTCAATTTCGAAACCTACATTTCGCTGTCCTGCCACAACTGCCCTGACGTCGTGCAGGCGCTCAACCTCATGGCCGTCCTCAACCCCGGCGTGACGAGCACGATGATCGACGGCGCCATGTTCCAGGACGTGGTCAACGCACGCCAGATCATGGCCGTGCCGACCACCTACCTGAACGGCGAAGAATTCGGCGCCGGCCGGATGCTCATTGAGGAAATCCTCGCCAAGGTCGACACCGGCGCCGCTGTCCGTGCCGCCGAGGCACTGGGCCAGAAGGAAGCGTTCGACGTCCTCGTCGTCGGCGGCGGGCCAGCTGGCGCAGCGGCAGCGGTTTACGCCGCCCGCAAAGGCATCCGCACCGGCATCCTGGCCGAGCGCTTCGGCGGTCAGGTCATGGACACGCTAGGCATCGAAAACTTCATATCGGTCAGCCATACCGAAGGACCGAAGCTGGTCGCTGCGCTGGAACAGCACGTCAAGGATTACGAAGTCGACATCATGACCCTGCAACGCGCCGCCAAACTCGTGCCGGCCAGCGAAGCCGGCGGCCTGGTTGAAATCCAGCTCGAAAACGGTGCCTCGCTCAAATCGAAATCGGTCATCCTCGCCACCGGCGCCCGCTGGCGCGAAATGAACGTGCCCGGCGAACAGGAATACAAGGCCAAGGGCGTCTGCTTCTGCCCGCACTGCGACGGCCCGCTCTTCAAGGGCAAGCGCGTTGCCGTCATCGGCGGCGGCAACTCCGGCGTCGAAGCCGCCATCGACCTGGCCGGCATCGTTGCCCACGTCACGCTACTTGAGTTCGCCGACACCCTGCGCGCCGATGCCGTCCTGCAGAAGAAGCTCTACAGCCTGCCCAACGTCACCGTCATCAAATCAGCGCAAACCACTGAAGTCACCGGCGACGGCCAGAAGGTCAACGGCATCACCTACAAGGATCGCGTGACGGAAGAGATCAGGCACGTCGAACTCGAAGGCATCTTCGTCCAGATCGGCCTGCTGCCCAACACCGACTGGCTCAAGGGCACGCTCAACCTGAGCCGCTTCGGCGAAATCGAAATCGACGCCAAGGGCCAAACCAACGTACCCGGCGTCTTCGCTGCCGGCGACTGCACCACAGTGCCCTACAAGCAGATCATCATCGCCATGGGCGCCGGTGCCACCGCCTCGCTCAGCGCCTTCGATCACCTGATCCGTAGCTCGGCGCCGGCCTGAAACTCAGCGTAGGCAAAGCCCGAAGCACCGAAACGAAAACTCGCTGCCCTACCCGGTCACTCGTCAGAGTTTACTGACGAACGCTGATCAAGGGAGCGAGTTTTCTGCTTTGGTTTTCAAGCGAAAAATCTCAAATGATTCATTCGAAAAGACGGAACTAATGGTTTCATCAGATAGGAGCGCTTGCGTTTCTAGCATCCCGATTTGGTGAGTCTGATTATTCCTATCAATTACCAAAAGATCGCCCCGTGGCAACTCGACGACATTATCTACCCTTATGGAAGACCGCCCGGTAAAAAGTCTCATAACCCTAGGCTTTCGAAATACAACAATATCCCCCTCTAAAGTGTTATGCGCAATAAAAGCAAACATTTCAACGGCCTGCTCGGTATAGGGGCCCTGCGGAATAACACGACCGCTCATTTGGCTCTGGTAAACCGCGTATGCAGTACTCACCGCAAAGATAAAAGCCAATCCTGCAAGAGGCAACATATACCATTTACCAACAGAGGGAATTGACAGGGCAAAGCTCCTCAATCCGATAATCAAGAAATAAATATAAATCGGTATTATCGGAAAAATGAACCTCAAACCTTCCTGGTATGGCCAAGCAACATATAAGACAATAGTCAGGAATAAATACAAAAGCATAGCGACTGACTCCCGCCATGCACTTCGGATAGCCGCAACAACAACGGGAATCGTAAGTATATAAATAACAAAACCGAGCTGTAACCGCCACGCATTGGGAGAGAAAAACTCCTTGAGAAGTTCAGCGTAGTAGATGAAGTTATGCAGCAGAAACCATAGGCTGATTTTGCTCAGATGACTGAAGTGCGACGATTGCCCATCAGGCAAAAACAAGGAGGCAATCGCTACCGTAAGGAAAAAAACGACCACGGGTATGCTGGCAATCAGTCTCCGCTCAAAAGCAGAACTCCCGATTTTCTTCTGCGAACCAAGTACGCCCATGACGGCATACACGAGAACAAGCAAGGCCCCGTTTGTCCGAACAAGAAAGGCAGCCCCGATCACAGCGCCGAGAATTAACCTAAAGACAAATTCGCGCTTTAGGCTGCGACTGCAATTCAGACGACTGAGCATAACGATACTCAGCGTAGAAAAATACAGGAATGGAACGTCTGACAGGATGTTGTCACCGAACAGCAACATAGCCGGATTAAATGCGAACAAAGCAACGAATACAACAAGCTCCGCCGGCTTGAGCAAAGGCTTGAAGCCAAACCATAGCGTTACCAAAAACAGCAGATAGAAAAACAAACCCACCGCCTTGAAGGCAAACAAACTCATTCCAAATACCGAATAAACCGGCGCCAACAGCAGAGGGAAACCCCACGGATATGCGACGGGCCCCACCGGACTTGATGACTGGTTCACGGTGAATGCGTTCCGAACCACGAATTCGTCTGCAGAACCATTTACGATGCTGGTCGCCTGCATGATATAGGCTGCAAAGTCACCGCCCCAGTTATGCCCGTCCGACCAGAGCCCGGCATAAAGTCCGCCGCAAGCCACTATCAAGAAGAGACACCACCCGCTATCAGGCTTACCCATGTTTTTGGACGAACAAAGCATCTATTGGCATCGGTAATCGGGGCTATCAGTGCTTTCCCTGAATGGGTCCACCAATTCGTCGCTATACGCCCCCATCAAAAGACGTTGTCTCGGCAACAGATTCTGGCGGAAGAAGCGGCTGAAGCGCACTACCGATGCCCCCTTTGGTGTCAGCTTTACGCACCCTGCCTTGAGATTGATCGTCCCGGACTCGAGCTGCTCGGTAAGCCGCACCTCAACCAGATGGTGCTCACGCAGATACTCTTCAGTAAAAACCCGGGCAAAAGCGTCCTGCCGAATCCCGCCTCCCCGCTGCTCAAGCTTTTCCAAAATGTAGATGGACAGCGAGCGGTCAATCACAGTCGGAAGAGAAATCGCAAGCGAATAGCCCAGCGTGAGCCAGAGCAAGACCGAGAGAAACTTCTCAAATTTCGTGAGGCTCTTGAAAAACCCCGACCAGAACAAGATCACTGCGGCAACCATCGTGGCCAGCGCGGTATCGCCAAGGGCTGAGTAGAACACCACATCAACCTTGAGATTACGCACACTGAGTACGTAGAAAGCTACCGTCGCCAGGAACCAGAGCGCCGTGCCGGCAAGGAATTGAAACCCCTTCCTCACTTGAATACCAAACGCCGGTTACCGCTGAAACTGAGCAAAACCTGAAGCGCCGTAGCCAGGACCAATCCAATCCTGTAATTGACTCCGCCAATGTCGGTTACCAGCGCCATAACACCTGCATGCAGCAAAGCAATTACCCCATAAAGCGCGACGAATTTTGCGGCCTGCTCGTGAAGCGGATCACGATGCCGCCTGAAAACATAGTATTTCGAGCCAATGAACGAAGTCGTTATTCCAATGCAAGCCGCCAACAAATTCGCCAAGCTGGCCGATGGCATGTCAAAGCCCTCTATCGCGACACTCAGCACAGAAAAATGGACGAGGGTGGAAAATGCACCATTAATGGCATAGCGAGCAGTTTCCCCTCTAATCATTGGAAACACGGTGCTCCATGATTTTTTCAATGAAATCCTGGTAACAGACCTTCGTTGCCACATTCCCTGCGCGCATAACCCCGACCAGCATCAGCGTCATCAGCGTCAACGCGCCTGTTTGCATGAGTATCAGTGTCATTAGACCGAGCGCAACAGAGAACCATCCCGGTGTCGAATAGCCCGTAAGCTTGAGTGCAATAGCGGAAACGATCCCCAGAACCGTAATGACCCCGACGCCCGCGCAACTCACGCCGACCCTAACCAGAACATCCTCGGCGAACACCATCATGGCCTTGAATCCATGAAGTACGAGGCCAACAAAGTTCATTTTCGATTGCCCCGCGTAACGCGGACCACGAGCTATGGACGTCACTGCAATCCTGAGCTTGGAAGAAATCGCCGTGGCTGCTGCGTGTATCTGCAACTCCTGCATCGAGGCCAAGCGCCTAACCGCATGGGGCTTGAGCGCCATGAAGTTGCCAAAGCCAATCTGCTTACCGGTCATCACACGAAACATGAGCCGATACAAAACATAGAAAGCCTTGAACCGGAAGGTCTCAACCCGGCTTCTACGGGCGGCAACAGCCATATCGACCCGCTCATCACGCAGCTCGTCAAGCAGGTCCTTTATGCTCCCGGGTAAGTCTTCACCATCTGAATCCATGACAACAACGGTTTGCCCTTCCTGAACAATTTGCGCCACATA